>CAXTSA010000429.1:0-2568 GCA_964246755.1 uncultured Acidobacteriaceae bacterium | reverse complement strand
GTCAGCGTGCCGCCGGCCAGGATGCCGGCGACCGAATGGATCATCGACACGTCGAGCAGCTCACGCGGCGTAAGGGGCGGCAGGATCGAGGGCAGGCGCGCCGCAAGCATCGACTTGCCGGCGCCCGGTGGTCCGTTCATCAGGATATTGTGGCCGCCGGCAGCGGCGACCTCGAGGGCGCGCTTGGAGCTGCCCTGGCCGCGAACGTCGGCGAAGTCGACGTGGAACTGCTGTTCTTCGCTCAGCAGGGCGCGGGCTTCGACTTTGTAGGGCTGGGACTGGATGCCGCCGGCGGCGTGTTCATTGAGGAGGCGGCGCACACAGTTGAGGGATTCAGCAGGGTAGACATCGACGCCCGAGACGACTGCGGCTTCGCGCGCGTTGGCTTTGGGGACGATGAGGGTGCGGATGCCGCGGTCGCGGGCGAGGATGGCGATGGGGAGCATGCCGGGGACGGGACGCAGGAGACCGTCGAGGCCGAGCTCGCCGATGAGCAGGATTTCGTTGAGGGCTTTGAGCTGCATGGCGCCGGAGGCGTGGAGGATGCCGATGGCGATGGCGAGATCGAAGCCGGAACCTTCTTTTTTGAGATCGGCGGGGGCGAGATTGATGGTGATGGCAGTGGGGGGAATCTGGAAGCCGGAGTTCTTGATGGCAGCGCGGACGCGTTCGCGGGACTCGCGGACGGCGGAGTCGGGGAGGCCGACCATATAGAAGCGGTCTTCCTGGAGCTTGATGCCGGAGAAGTCGACTTCGACGTCGATGAGGTGGGCGTCGATGCCGTAGACGGCGGCGCTGAGGGCTTTGGCTAGCATAGGTTTGCTTGATTGCGAGGGTGAGTCTAGCACCTGGCGGGAGCTGGGGAGCGGGGGAAAGCGGGTTTAGGTGACCTTGGGCATGTGTGCGCGGGCGGGGATGACGAACGTTGCCTGCAGCGCAGGCGATGTACGGCGAGCGATGGGTGATCGTTGTCTTTGAGCTACGAGGATGCGATGGAAACGCCGGGCTTTGGTTCTTGTTCAAGATAGCGGATAAAGGCCGCAAAGGCGAGGCAGGCTACGATACCGTTCCACTCGGACCAGACTCTTGTTTCATACCAGATGGCAAAGATAGCTGAGAACAGTATGCCGGGGATAGCTCCGAGAAGGAATGCGTTCTGGGTTTTGGTAAGTCGTTTCCGGTTGAGGGCGAGCGGCAGGGCGAGAAAGCCAAAGACGCTTGCGACCTGACCCCAGTTTCTCGGCTCGTCCAGGGCGTGGACTATCTGGTGCCAATAGATTCCTATTTCCGAGGAGTTATGGCGGTAGTGCAGCGAGATATCCCAGCGAACGGCGGCCCAGAAACAAAGCATGGCCGCGGAAAAGGCCAGGGCGGGCTTAAGTTGGCGCCGCGAGTAGGAGACCGCCAGCAGGCAGGGGAGGATGTAAATGGAGGTTTCGCGCATGGGCACATCGACCAAGAAAGCCGCCGCGAAGATAGCCCAGCGCTTTTCCAGCAGGGCCACGCACATGAGGGTGAATAAAGCGGCGTGCGGGAGGTCGTAGGGATACCACATATTCTGCATGGCCCGGGCGGCGTAGGAAGAGTAGAAGATGGCAAGGACCAATGCGGGACAAAGCCACCATAAGTCGGGTCGATACTTTTGTCCGAACCGCGAACATACACCGACGATTACGAAGAGGCAGACAAGGGCCACTAAGAAGGAGGCGCATTTCTCAGGCGTGTACGGCTCCACAGCAATGTGTTTGAGCCCGTTGCCTTGCAAAAGGTAATGCGCGAGGCTATTCATCGTGCTGCTGCTGTGGGCCCAGTGCAGCAGCGGCATCATAGCTACCCTTCCCTGGAAGGGCATGTTCTCGGAGCCTTGCTCGTACTTAGCGAGGTCCATGTAGGAGTAGTTATCGAAGAAGATGCACTGGACGCAATGCACGGAGGCTAATGCCAATAGAAGCAGGATCCACCAGTCCCTTTTCAAGCGCAAGCCTTTGTTCCCTCCTCGGGAGCGAATGCTGGAGGCAAGGGTAGCAGATGAAGTGCCGCCGCGCAGCGGGTTCGGGGTGTAGTTACGCCCAACGAGTCAGGTGTGTCGCTGATGGGGACACAGGAGGATGGGATGCTCGGTGATTGGGGTTGGAACCCGCTTGAGTCGGCTACGAGTTTCGTCTTTAGATACAGGAAGGCTGTCACGGCTAGGGATGACATTTTCGATGGTCAGGTCGAGATTGCGAAGCCCGACGGTGGACTGGGCGGCTTGCTGCTGCGGGTCGACGGCCTCCCGGGAGCTTCACAATGTCGCGGCGGAAACGGCCGCACCCTGAAGCCGTGAACAGAGGGATGGCCTTTCGTGTCGAGCACCGTTGTGTCGGGAAGACGAGAGAGGAGGTGACCCGGACGGACGCAGGAGACTAGAATCGGCAGTTGTGAAGACGAGTTTTTTCGATTTGTTCAAGGCGGGAATTGGGCCTTCGAGCTCGCATACGATGGGGCCGATGCGGGCGGCGCGGGCGTTCGCGGTAGAGCGGGAAGAGTGCGGGCTGCTGGGCGAGGCGGGGCGGGTGCGGGCGGAGC
>CAXTSA010000428.1:0-2580 GCA_964246755.1 uncultured Acidobacteriaceae bacterium | reverse complement strand
GCCCATGTTGGATTCCGGAGAGCATACGTTTTTACGGAGCTGCGTGCTCGCCAACTATGAGAATACGGAGAATAAGAAGTCTTTATTTCGGCTGCGTGACGAAAGTTAAATCCCGAGAGCTTATTTTACTTCCCAAGTGTCAGTCATTTGGCATATCCTTTGCAGTTTTCCGCATTGTTTGGACCATCAATTGCAACGAATGCCGATATGCAGAATGCGTCTCCCCTCCGCCTCAAGCGGTTTGCCACGGCAGTGTTGGCCTCCGCTGTTTCTCTCGGGCTTGTCTCGTTCGCTCCCATCGCCGTCTCCTCTTTAGAGGCCCAGAGCACCATCTCCGGTGACATCGCCGGGGTCGTCACTGATCCCTCCGGCGCCATCGTGCCGAATGCGCATGTCACGATCAAGAACACGGCCACCGGGGAGACCAAGACGCTGACCACCAACGGTAGCGGCAACTACCGCGCCTCGCTCCTGCAGCCCGGCCCCTACAGCATCGCGGTCGAGGCCTCGGGCTTTGCCACCAGTACCGCCAGCGCGCAGGTTTCGACCGGGCAACTCGCCACGACGAACGTGACGTTAGGCGTCGGCGCGGAAGCGACGAACGTGCAAGTGAGCGCCAGCGGCGGCATGATGCAGACCGAGCAGGCCGAGGTTTCCACCTCCTTCTCGAACGAGCAGATCCAGAATGTGCCCAACCCGGGCGGCGATCTCACTTTCATCGCGCAGGTGGCGCCGGGCTCGGTGATGAACAACGGCGGTGGCTACGGCAACTTCTCGAGCTTCGGCCTGCCCGCGACCTCGAACCTGTTCACCGTCGATGGCGCAAATGAGAATGACCCGTTCCTGAACCTGAACAACTCCGGCGCGACCAACGTGCTGCTTGGCCAAAACGACATTGAGCAGGCGACCGTCACCAGCAACGGCTACCAGGGGCAGTACGGCGGGCTGGGCGGCGCGAACATCAACTATGTCACGCGTTCCGGCTCCAATAAATTCCACGGCGACCTGAAGTATTACTGGAACGGCCGCATTATGAACGCGAACGACTGGCTGAACAACCACACCGGCACGCCGCGTCCTTTCGACAACGCAAACCAATGGGCCGCGGACATCGGCGGCCCGGTCGTGAAGGACAAGGTCTTCTTCTTCGTCAACACGGAAGGGCTGCGCCTGGTGATCCCGACCAGCACGACCGTGTACGTGCCAAGCCGAAGCTATCAGACGGAGGTGCTGGCCAGCATTCCGGCGGCGAGCGTGCCGTTTTATCAGCGGATTTTCAGCCTGTACAACACGGCGCCGGGCATAGATCGCGCGACCCCTGTTTCCGGTGATGCGAATCGCAACACGTTTCGCAGTAACGTCAGCAACAACACCAACGAATACCTGATCTCAGCCCGGTACGACGAGCAGTTTGGCCAGAACGACCACTTCTTCATCCACTTCAGGACTGACCATGGCACCCAGGCTACCCTGACTGACCCGATCAATCCTGCGTTTAACTCCATCAGTATCCAGCCGCAGTATGAAGGGCAGCTGAACGAGACCCACTCCTTTAATCCGACCTTCACCAACCAGTTCATCGGCGCGGGCAGTTGGTACAGCTCTACCTTCGGGGAGCCGAACCGCGCCGCTGCGCTGGCGCTGCTGCCAGAGGCAATCAGCTTTACCGGCGGTTACTTCTCACAGGCCGGCCATGATGTGTACGATTACCCGCAAGGCCGGAATGTCTCGCAGTACCAGGTCATTGACGACCTCACAAAGGTACTCGGCAATCACACAGTCAAGTTCGGCGTGAGTTACAAGCGCAATGACGTGACGGACTATGCTCCTCAGCAGTATGTCGCGCCGCTGATCTCGAACGAGTCGGTCGCCGACTTCACCGCCGGCAGGGCGACCATCTTTCAGCAGAACTTCCCGCAGCGCCCGACCGAGCCGATCGCGCTTTATGGACTCTCCGGCTATCTCCAGGATGAATGGAAAGCAGGCCCGTCCCTTACACTGACCGGTTCGCTGCGCGTCGAGCATAACTCCAACCCCGTGTGCCAGACAAACTGCTTCGCTAACTTGCAGAGCGGGGTTGCCTCGCTGAACGGCGATACCACGCAGGCCTACAACGCGAAAATCGCGAGCGGGCTGCATACTTTGTTCCCGAATTACGATCAGGTCTCCTACCAGCCGCGCGTGGGCTTTAACTTTGCGCCGGCCGGCATGCATGGCAACACGGTCGTGCGCGGCGGCTTCGGCATCTTCGCCGATGTATTCCCGGGTACGGTTGCCGAGAACCTCTTCGAGAACGCACCGAATATCAACACGTTTACGGTAAACGAGGCGGGTCTTGCGCCGGGCACGCCGGGCAGCGCGGATGCAGCAACTGCTGCCTCAAACCAGGCCTTCCTGAACGGCTATGCTTCCGGCGCTTCTTACAGCAGCCTCACGAATCCTCAGTCGCCAACGTATGTCCCGGCTTTTTCGGCGCCGTCGTTTACGACGACCCACCCGAACATCCACTATCCCACCTATCTTGAATATAACTTCGCGGTGCAACAGCTCATCGCGAAGAACACGACACTGACCGTGAAC
>CAXTSA010000427.1:0-2584 GCA_964246755.1 uncultured Acidobacteriaceae bacterium | reverse complement strand
TCTACGGCGGCTTCGCGTCGCTGATGTGCTCGGGAATACTGCGCGCCATCGAAGGGTTTGTGCAGCACGCAGGTGCACAGAATGCGGATGGCTTTTGGCTTGCCACGATGAGCCTGGTGAACTGGACCGCGAACGTCATCCTGCCCGTCTACGCACTCACGCAACTCGCAGCCATGGCGCTGCACATGGGCGGGGTTATGACGGAGATCTACCCGGGATCGACGTGGATTCGGAAGTTCATTGCCGCAGTCGCCGCCCTGATGGTCTCCGGCATCGTCCGGTTTGCAGAATCCATGGTCACGCATGCACACGGAGTTTGAGGAAAGCACAATGAGTCTTGAGATCACGCCCGTTCACCGCAATTTGCACACGAAAGTGTCTTTCCTCGGCTTGGAGTTCGAAGATTTGATCCTCGTTCTGGCTTTGGCTGCGCTGATGAACCTGCTGGCTCACTTCGTAGGGGACAATTCTCGTGTGTTCGGCATGCCGCTCAACGTCTTTATGGAGTTTGTCGTCCCTGCGCTGGCTGTACCGTTCCTGATCCTCTTCAAGTACGGCCGACCTCGAGGCTATCTGACCGATTTGGTGCGCTCGTTCTTCTCACCCCGTGCGTGGTGCGCACTTGAGCGAGATGCGGAGTTGACGCATAGTTACATTGCCGAAGAGGAGGTGTGAGTCATGCAGGCATTAGTTGAAACCAAGGCGGACGGGTCGGTGGTCATGCAACTCGACCACGAGGCTGCGCGGGCCATGTTTGCCAGTGTTCTCTTCACCTCCCGATTTCATGCGGGCATCGCGCAGCTGGCCAAAATGGCCGAGGAAGGCTTGCGCTACGAACCCAGCCAAGCAAGGACGGAGAACTGACATGCCGACCACCTATGCAGAACACGAGAAGAAGCTGAAGGCATCTGCAGTGTGCGAGCTGTTGCCTTTGCGAGACCTGCCGGACGACGACGATGTGATGATCCGTACCAATGGCGCGTTTGTCGCGGGGTACGAGCTACGGGGCGTTCTCGCATACTTCGCGACCGACGGCGATCGCAACCAGACCAAGTCCACGCTGGAAGCGCTCTTCCGTAGCGTGCCAGACGTGAGTATGCGCCTCCAGTTCCGGTACGAAATCTCGGAGCACTTGGGTGAGCTCTTCGACGGCTACGTCGGCGAGCAACGCTCAGCGCAGTCGGAGGTCATGGCGCTCGATACGCACCGGCTCAGGATGTGGCAACAGAAGGAGAGCGCCGGCTACTTCTTCGAAAACCGGCTGCATGTGTACCTGATCTGGGACGCGCGCACCCACGCGAAGCTGTACCACTCCGCGCAGCGTAATCGCCAGATCGGCCGTTTCACCGTTAGCCAGAAGAAGGCGATCCAGCGGACGAGGCGAGAGCACGAAACCTACCTGGCTGAGTTCGAATCCATTTTGCGCGGCATCGAAGGATCGATGGAGGGTGCCAACCTGGGACCGCGGCGGCTCTCCACTCAAGAACTCTTTGAGGAATTGAAGCACTCGCAGCACCCGACCCGGCGCGATCACCGGCCCTTTGTGCCAGGCGAGGAGATGCTTGAGTACCGCAGCGCGCGGGAGCAGGCCACACAGGCAAGCATCCTGCACGAGTCCGAGACCTACCTCAACATCGACGGTTATCTCTACTCGGTGGTGAGCCTGAAGGAGCTGCCGGACGCCACTTTTCCAGGCATGTTGCAAAATTTTTCTACCCTGGGCTTTCCCGTTGTGATCAGCGGGCAAGTCGTCATTCCCGATCAGGTGAAGGTACTCAAGGGATACAAGAAGCGGCTGCAGAAGATGACGGCGGCGCAGAAGGACGCGAACGGCAACTTCAAGTCGAACCCAGAAGCGGAAGTCGCTCAGGCGCAGCTTATCCAGGTGCAGCGAGACATCATCTCCTCGTCCCTGAAGACGGCGAAGCTGAGCCTGTCTGTTGTGGTACGGACGTCGCACCCGGCAATAACGCAGACCGACTTGGAGCGGGCGGAGCGGGAGCTTGCCAATCGCACCCAGGAGGTCCTAAACGCCTTCACTCACATGAACGGGGCGAAAGCCGTGATGGAAACGATCGCAAAGCGACGCATCTTTCTCGGCACACTGCCGGGCATGGCCGAGCCGGACAAGCGCGATCAGGACATGCTTACGTCGAACGTCGCCGATTTGGTGCCGGTCGAAATGCCTTGGACAGGAACGCGGCGAAGCCCGCTCATTCTGTTCGAGACCCCCTATCGCCAGCTCATTCCGTTTTCGATGTTCGACCCCGATCTGTCTGACGCAAATGGCCTGCTCATGGCCAAAAGCGGCGGTGGTAAGACCCTTGCCGCACAGCAGATGCTGCTCATGGCGGCACGTGCCAACCCCCTGATCTCGATTTTGGAGCGTGGCGACTCCTACCAGCCCCTGGTCGAGTTGATGGGCGGCGAGATGATCGAGATGTCGCTCGACAGCGATCAGACGATTAATCCCTGGGACCTGCCGCGCGGCGAGGCTAAACCCTCTAACGATCAGATCTCGTTCCTCAAAAATCTCACTCGCCACATGCTCGGTGAAAATACGCCTCCAGACCTTGATATCGAT
>CAXTSA010000426.1:0-2584 GCA_964246755.1 uncultured Acidobacteriaceae bacterium | reverse complement strand
GGGAGGAGCGGCACATCGCCCGATGGAGATCGGTGAAGCATGTGACGACGTTCACTGAGGACGAGGGCGACACTCAGGTCGTTCATCACCGGGAGCGATGGACGAACGAGCTGCGACTCGTCTATGCGGACGGACGGACCCTGAAATTAACCGAGACACCAGCGAAACCCGAAGAGGATACCGATGCAGAATGCACATCTGCGGCTAGGGCTGCTTGAGTACCAACGCTTCACGGAGAAGATCTCGACCCGCATTTGTGTGCGAGCCGACCGCTATGTGGGAGAAGGCGGAAAAGCACACCTGCTCAGCGTTTTCGGCAACGATTCCGATGTGGGAGCTATCACTGCCGCCGTACACGAGAAAGCCACGTTTGCCCTGAGCTTTCCAGACGGTGCCTCGAAAGAGGTCAGCCTCGGAGAGCACGCATGCTGCTACAAAGGCGCAGTCGCCCTCTCAGACCGCAAACAATCGGTGCGGCATCTTCTGGCGGTTTCCGAGGAACTCCGCAACAACGCAGGCGTGGGCCGAACCATCCTCCTGCGCTATGAGCGAGACGAAGCCTGGGCGACGCTGGTTAGCTTTTTGGGGCTTCCGGCTGAACCGAGTTGGGCTAGCTATATCCTGGATAGGATCGAGAAGGAGAAGCGAGTAAAGAAACTCGATGGGGTTGGCTGCCAGCCCGTGCTCATCTCTGCTACAGCGGAGGAGATCCTTGACTGGGTGAGCACGGGGGTGCGCTCCCAGGCGCTCAGCTTGCCAGAATGCAACGGCCCGATCCGGTGGCCGAGTTTTGCGCTTGAGGACCTTCTGCGCCCGACATTGATCAAACAGGTGGCTTGAGCCAGAGTGGTACACTTGTGTACACAATTCAGGAGGCAACATGGAAGCGGTCAGAGTTGGCATCCGGGAATTTCGTGACAAGCTGGCAAGCTACCTTCTCGAGTCGGAAGCTCCTGTCGCGATCACGCGGCATGGGGACACGGTCGGTTATTACATCCCGGCACGCCGGAGACGTAGCGAAAGCGAGCGCGAGGCGCTGAAGGCAGCCGCGGCTCGCATGCAGGGAGTGTTGGCCGCTGAAGGTATCACCGAAGACGAAGTACTTGAAGATTACAAAGAGTTGCGGCGGGGCGTTCGGTGATGAACGGCCCAAAGCGACTGGTTCTCGATGCGAACATTCTGCTTAGGGCGGTTTTTGGGGTCCGGGTGCTGGGGCTCTTGCAGTCGTATGAAGATACGGTAGCGTTCTACAGCCCAGACGTTTGCTTCGTGGACGCCCGCAGATACATTCCCGAGATTGCGGCACGGCGCGGTTTCGATGCGGCTGCTGGATTGTCCGTCCTCGATCAGCTTGAACGCCTCATTGAGATCGTGGACAAGAGCCTATACGAAGAGCACGAAGAGACTGCCCGCGAGCGCATTGCATCCAGGGATCCCGCGGATTGGCCGATTCTTGCGACAGCACTGATGTTGGAAGCTCCGGTCTGGACAGAAGACCAGGACTTCTTCGGTACCGGAGTTGCCACCTGGACCAGCAACAGAGTAGAGCTGTACTTCCTGATCTAAGGACGACAGCTTCTCCTGAGTAAATGCGCTCTGCATCCTGCCGAGCGGAACAGGTTCTTGATCAGGGCTGCTGCCTAAGCGGCCTATCGTCGTTCGCTCATCCACAAACTCCAATCCCGATCCGGCGAGGCTTCTTTCATGGAGACTACCTTCGATTACCTGCGCGCGCACGCCGTTGAGCTTGGCGCCCGCATCCTTGAAACGTACCCTCCACTGCAAAGCACCCGGGACTCCGTTTCACCTGCCATTCCGACGTTGCTGAGGAAAGCGCTGCCCGCTCAGGCGCTTGCCATCACAGGCACGGCGAAGTATCTGCGCACGGCGAAAGCGGCACGGATCGTTGCAGAGTGCGGAGCCGGCAAGACCTTCATGGCGCTGGGCATTGTCCATGTCCTCGCGGCTGGGAAAGCCAGCACTTCACTGGTGATGTGCCCCTCTCACATCAAGCACAAGTGGGCTCGCGAAGCGCTTATGACCGTGCCGCGGGCACGCACCTTCCTGATCGAAGACATGCGCAATGGCGGTGACCCGAAGCGGCCGCACGGGATCTGCGAGATCAAGCTGAGCAAGGGGAAGACAGTTTATGAAGGGAAGCGCTTTACTCTTTCGGAGCTGCGACGGATGGGGCGAAAGGAGTGGCTGAAGCGCTACCCCGGACCGAGCTTCTTCATTGCGGGCAAGGACAGAGCCAAGCTGGGCTACTTCTGGGATCACGCCTTCCTCAAAGCTAAATCCGGACCGCACTTAGGCGGTGTGGTCAATCCGGATTCGGGAGTCGCCATTCTGAACTCCGAAGAGCACAAGCTCACTTCACTCGACTTCGTGGACAAGCTGAAGGTGTCCGAGGTTCTGCCGTCCCTGCACGGAGGTTCTACGCGTTACTCTGCGCTTTGGCAGGCGGACCGCTCGCGCATCCAGCGCATGGCACCGCTCGAGTACATCGGCCGCTATATGGCCCGATGGTTCGACTTTGTGATCGCCGATGAGCTGCACCAGCTGGCGGGGGCCACCGCGCAAG
>CAXTSA010000425.1:2012-2604 GCA_964246755.1 uncultured Acidobacteriaceae bacterium | reverse complement strand
CGCGTCACCAGCAGCCCCGTGCCGTTGTAGGCATAGCTGTAGGACGTGGTTCCCGATTCGGGCTCCTGCCCTGCGCCTCGCTCCGACAGTGTACACGCTCGCGGGCAGAGCCGCGCATCGTCGGACTGCAGGACCGTAAATACCACGAAGCGCTGCAAACAATGCGAGCGCGCCAGAAGACGTCTGAGTTTCAGCACGCATGCGCACCGCGTGCCGGCATCAAGTGCACGCATGCTCAAGCCATACGCCGCACCCGCTATCGGGGGCTCGCTAAGACCCGTCTTCAGCATGTCCTCACGGCTACAGCGATCAACTTTCTGCGCATCGCTGCTTGGCTGGACGGCGTACCGCTGGCGACCACCCGCTGCTCCCACTTCGCGGCCCTTCAGTTCCGCTCAAAGTGATTTCGCCACCAGCGTCACTGTTGCTGCAACCAGGGGCAATCTGTGGTCACCACACCAAACGTCACAAATCGTACGCTAAGGATTCGGGCGGAGTGCAACCAGCTTCCTACAACGGCGTTTATGAGGGACTCGCCCAGTACAGGCAGTTTTCGTACTGGGGAGGTTAAGCAGTTTGCAGCCTGAGTGTT
>CAXTSA010000425.1:0-2000 GCA_964246755.1 uncultured Acidobacteriaceae bacterium | reverse complement strand
GCTTCCGTGAGCGCAGAGTCTCCTATGCCGAATGCGCGTTCGGTAGTGCGGGCCTCACCTCGAATGTCGCGCGATGAGATTGAACATCGCCGCCTGTCCCTTGTTCAAGGCCCGCATTACTTACCCCTGTACAGAAAGAGCAATTGCGACAATCCCTGGATTCGCTATGAAGTATGCCGGCAGCGCAGACAGACGGATCCGAGCGGCTCCCTCACAAACCACCGTTTTTGGCACACTTTGGCATGACCGCGAGTCGACCGCCTGTGAAGGACGGAGCGTCAAGGCGGCGCTCTACGCATGAGTGTTGACCGACGATGGCCGTCAGTGCCGACGGTTTAACGCGTCTCCGTGAGCCGCCGCCCACACTTCCTTATGCTCCCCAATTCTGCTGCGAACAACGCTGGAAGCTCTTGCGTTCTGGACGGGTCCATATATGACCCCCGACTTTCCGGCGCTCTCCAAGCCGGGCACTCCAGATCCGGGCCGGCGCGCAGTATTGCGGATCGCAACTGCTGCTATGAAATACAATCGTATCGTATGAGTGAAATAGGCTTTTAAAATCATTTATAGTGTTACATTTCTGTTTACCTCGGCAAAAGGTTCATTCTTTGCGCGAAGATTTTGCCTTCTAAGGAGTCGTTTGTGAGCAGCCCCACAAATTACGAGCGGAACCCGGTGACCGTAGTCTCTCAGCGTTCAGAAGATTGTCAGACAGGCTGGAACGATGTGTCTGTGACACTAAGCCACAACATCGGAAGTCACGAGCGAACAGTCGTTGCACTCGAATGCTACCCCGGTGTGCTTTTCGATCCGCTGATCGAATCGCTCCGAAGGGTCTTTCCTGAAGCACTCATTCTGCAGAGCGATGCGGTATATCGCGAAAGTCAGCTTCTTCGAAAGCAGTTCGCAGCCACACTCTCTGACGATCCGGTTTTCGGTTGCATGCATCCGTGGACAATCGCGGACTATCTCGACAGCGATCACGTTGCACAACAGCGGCAGGAGATCAAGGCAGCCGCGGGACTTACCATCGTAGTTGGCGCCGGAGCCGCGCGTATCGCTGAAAAGTACCATTTGCTTTTGTACGCCGGTGTTACTCGCTGGGAGCTGCAGCAGCGGCAACGCACTCATCAGATAGGCAACCTTGGATTTGCAAATGCGGATGAGCCCGCGGCCACTCTCTACAAAAACGCTTTTTTTCTTGAGTGGCGAGTCGGCGACGCTCTGCGGCACGAACTTTACAGCAGCATAGATTTTTTTCTCGATCTGGATCAGCCGGCGACGCCCCGCCTCGTCGCTGGGCAGGTTCTGCGCGATGCTGTCGCGTCCGTGGCGCGAAGACCTTTTCGCGTCGTGCCTTTCTTCGACCCGGGACCGTGGGGAGGCCAGTGGATGAAGGAGCATTTCTCCCTTCCCGAGGGACCGCCCAACTATGCGTGGTGCTTCGACTGCGTACCTGAGGAGAACAGCGTCCTGCTCGGCTTCGGCTCTCAGGTTTTTCACCTCCCCGCACAGGTGATCGTTCACGAGCAAGCGGATTCGCTGCTCGGAGCTTCCATTGTTAGCCGGTTTGGCGCGGAATTTCCTATCCGGTTTGATTTTCTGGATACGGTTGGCGGCGGCAACCTGTCTCTTCAGGTTCATCCACTTACGGAATACATTCGCAAACACTTCGGCATGGCGTACACGCAGGACGAGAGCTACTACATTTTCGACTGCTGTGAAGGTGCGAATCTGTACATCGGTATACGCGACGGTGTTTCCCCTGAGGCAATGCGAACGGCGCTTGAAGCCGCTCAGTCCGATGCCCAGCCGTTTGAAGCCGTACATTTTGTCAACGTCATTCCGACGCAAAAACACGATCATTTTTCAATCCCGGCAGGTACCGTTCACTGCTCCGGCAGCGGCAACGTGGTCCTTGAGATCAGCGCTACACCGTACATCTTCACTTTCAAGCTATGGGACTGGAGCCGCGTAGGGCTGGATGGCAATCCAAGACC
>CAXTSA010000424.1:0-2621 GCA_964246755.1 uncultured Acidobacteriaceae bacterium | reverse complement strand
GTTTGGAAGCGTTTTGCTTGCCAGCCTGAGGGTGCTGATCTGAACACCGTATCGGCGGTTTACGAGAAACATCAAATCGTTCGCGGCCTTCGACACGAACTCAAAATCCGAATCGACACCGGCAAACAGTTCACCGAAGCTATTCTGATGAAGGATCCTGTGTCTCTGTCCAGCTATGCGGAATAGCCGCCTAGAACTGAAACCGGGATGTTGTGTTGCCTTGGGGTATACCGTAACGACACGTTGCACTTTCCTTGGATTTCCGTGTCGATAGAGCCTCGTCTGGGTTTATGCTACAGCAAATGCCGAAGATCAAAGAGCCTATCGTTACACAGGGTCGCAAATCCTCGAAGGGCCAGCGAGTCGGTTACGTGCGCGTGAGTACCCTCGATCAAAATGAGAACCGGCAACTCGAAGGTCTAGAGCTAGACCGGACGTTTCTCGACAAAGCCTCGGGAAAGGACATGCACCGTCCCCAGCTCGCAGCCATGCTCGCCTTCGTCCGGGAGGGCGATGCGGTCGTTTGTCACTCAATGGACCGTCTCGGGCGCAACCTGGACGATCTGCGGAAGCTGGTCCTCGGTCTTACGGAGCGTGGGGTACAGGTGCAATTCCTGAAGGAAAACCTGACCTTTACCGGCGAAGACTCGCCGATGGCGAATCTTCTGCTGAGTGTGATGGGGGCCTTTGCGCAGTTCGAGCGCGAGTTGATCCGCGAACGCCAAAAGGAGGGAATTGCACTGGCGAAGCGGGCCGGGGTGTACAAGGGCCGCAAACGGCTCCTCACGCCGGAACGGGCAGCGGAGTTGACCCGGCGTTTGGCTGCGGGTGAGGGTAAGGCAGCGCTCGCTCGGGAATTCGGCGTGGATCGGGTAACGGTGTATCGATATATGGGCCGGGCAGGGAAGTCCGTTGCATCTCGACCCGAGAAGGCGGGCGCATGACAGAAAAACCCTCCCTTTCGGAAATGATCAGCAGGTGGGAGAGGCGCCTCCCGGAAGACTGGGCGCTGTGCTACCCGAAGCAGTACGAGGTGAGCGGCATGTACCCGTCGCCTAAGCAGTTAGCGGTCAACCTTATGGAGTTTTCGCGCTCCTCAAACCGCAAAGCCGCACCTCACTTCTAGCGTTAGGGGCAAAGACGGACTCGCTCTCATTGCAGCAGCCGGTTTCGTGAATCTGAGAGTCCCAATCTTCTTTGTTGCTCCTGATTTGTTTGCAGCCATCCGAATGTCAGTACCACCAGTCGATCTCGAATGGATAAATCTCCGGCTGCCCTTCGATAGCGCCGCGTTCGCCCTTCCGCGGGGGAGCCTGTCGCACATGAGCCGTGGCGAGGTGGGCTATCTCTGGTACGCCAGAATCCGCAAGGGTCATCCATATCCCGTGTACCCCAGACTGGAACCCATCGGGATTTCGGACGACGACTGCTTCATGGTGTTCGCTTCCTGTTTAGAATCACCGGATCGTAAAGTGTTCTCCCACATCCTGCTTGGATCGACAAAGCACACCGTCAACCTAGAAGAGCTTGGTTGTGACGGGATGGAACCGGCCGATCCTCGCGACATTAGCAAATTTGGGCTCATAGAAGGCGATACGACCTTGCTCTCTTCAGCCGCAACCCTTCTGTTTAGCTTTTTTTTGTCATGAACGCGCGCGAGGGGTTATGGCAACACGGTCAGTGGACCGGGAAAAGGTCGCAGCGAGGACTGGAGTTCTGGACACCAAACATCCTGGGAAAAGACTACGTTCTTAGAAAACGATCGCAGCCTTCCGGAGGGGGCGCTTCTCCGCGAATGCACTGGAGACGTGGACACATGCGGCAGCAGCCTTACGGTGAAAACCACGGTTTACGGCGTCCCCAATGGATTGACCCGACGCTGATTGCAGCGGATCAGTAGCAATGAGAAAAACGTGCAAAGGGCGATGTATTGCCGGTGCGGGCGCGAAAAGTTGCTCGCGGATGGGCTTTGTGCGACGTGCTACAGCCTCAAGCGGCAAGATGAAGCATACTTCGGCGGTCTGCGGGAAGCGGTGCTCGACCGGGATGGGCGGCGGTGCCGCGTGTGCGACGCGCCCGGCGGCCGTAAACGCTTGCTCGCGGTGCATCATCGGGTGACGGGACGCTCGGAGCTTGGTTTGATGATTACGCTTTGCCTGGCCTCTCACGCGAAGGTGACGCGAACCTTGGCGGTCGATCAGTGTTGGCCGCCGCTGCTGATTCAGCTTTGGCGCGAGCAGCACCCGAAAGCGCACGAGCAGCTACAGCTCGACTTCGCGGTGCGGATGACGCTGCCCAGACCGGTTCCGCTGTTTATCGAAGGAGAGCAGGCCATGGAAATGCCGGGCGGTGGAAAGCCCGGAAAACGAAAGAACCGTTTCCCAACCTTCCCACCGCCCTTGGAAGCCCGGTGATAAGGCCGCCGCGCTCCTACATTCTCACGGCCACGGCTGCTGCTGGTCTTTTCCTTTCAAGGCGCACCCGAGGGCTGCTTTGTGGCTCCGCCTGCTAACGGGAGCACCGGCCTGTTTTCGCTTGCCTGTTCCGCTTAAACCGGATAGCTTCCCACAATGCGACTAATGAGATGGTCCGCCGCTTGCTTCATCTTTCCCGGTTCGTGG
>CAXTSA010000423.1:0-2622 GCA_964246755.1 uncultured Acidobacteriaceae bacterium | reverse complement strand
ACACAATGGCTCGCGCGCACACCCACGAGTACGCCCCCAGTCGCATCGGCGCCGACACCAGAGGAAACTCCGGGTCGTTGTACGTATGCGTCGCCCCGCACACATACGCTCCCTGCGACACAATCGCGTGCGAGCCCAGAAAAAACGGCGACGGGTTATACAGCTCCGCATCGTCGGCCAGCGATACCCGGTCCTCGCACACGAGATTCCACGGCGCCCAGATCCGCCCCTTCGCATAAAAGTGGCACTTCGCCCCCAGCTTCGCCCCAAATAACCGCAGCAGCATCGCCCGCCAGGCATGAAATGGCCTCGGCGAAAACCGGTACAGCAGCACGTACGTGACGCCCCAGAGCAGTCGCGCCAGCCGGTTGCCGAGCGAAAAGGCGGGGCGCAGGGTCGGGTCGGTCCCTAGTGCTTGCGTTTCAGTGCTTCCTTCCTCGTTCACTTCTCCACTTCCTCTTCCGTCTCGTGTTCCGTCGCGTGCAGCGCCCCGCCACCGCGAGCGCCTTCACTCAACTCCGCCCGCTGCATCGCGGCTCGGCTTTCCCGCAGCTCCGCCGTCTTCAGCACAATCAGCCACTCGTAAAACGCCTGCAGCGTCGAGTACACAAACCCCGCGCGCCCATCCAGCACCCCGCGCCGGTAAAACATCAGGTACGCCCACCGCATCACCGGCCGCCCCGGCAGGCTGTAAAACACGGCCTTGCGCGCAGCATGTTTCTCATTAAAATCCCGAGCGAACAGCGCCTTTTTCCACGACACTTCCCCGGCAAACGCGCTCTCGGCCACAATCACCGCCTCGGCACTCGAGTAGCTGTTATGCTTCGCCACCCAGTGCGTCAGCCCCTTTGAAAACGGATAGTGGTCGAAGTAAGCGTCGTCCAGATCGACGATGGCCCCATCCACCTCGACAACCTCATTGATCTCCCGCCGAAACCGGGCCCGCCCCAGCCGCACCACCCGGATATAAAACGGAGTCGTCTGCGCATGCTGCAGCCAACGCCCCAGAAAGTGATCCCGCCGCCGCAAACGAAACGCATCCACCCCGTCGGGAGCCGCCCCCGTCCGCTCAGCAACAACCCTCGCCATCGCCGGATTCGCCCGCTCATCCGCATCGAGGATCAGCAGCCACGGATACCGGTAGGCAATCCCCGACAGCGCCGCATTCCTCTGCCCCGCATAGCTGTCAAACACCCGCCGGTGCACCCGAGCCCCATGCGCCTCGGCAATCTCCACGGTCCGGTCCGTGCTGAACGAGTCCCACACATGCACATCATCCGACCAGGCCACGGACGCAAGGCAGCCCGGCAAATCCAGTTCCTCGTTCTTCGTAATGATCAGCACAGACAGCATCGCGGCGGCACACACTCCCAGGTCAGTCGAACGGAAACACAAGCCCCAAACGAAGCTGGTTTGCTCTCGTCCAACGCCAGTGTACCGTCGCAGATTCCTGCGTCCGCCGCCAGGCGCAAGATCGCCGCATAACAGGTCACCTGTCCGCCCCGCCGCCACTCTAGCTCGCCGCCACTCTAGCCCGCCGTCTGCATCTCGCGCGTCTTCAGCACGATCTGCCACTCATACATCGCCTGCAGCGTGGCATAGATCACCCCCGCCTTGCCGTCGAGCACGCCTCCGCGCGCGAACATCAGGTACGCCCACCGTAGCAGCGGCCGCCCGGGCAGCATGTAGAAGATCGCCTTCTGCGAGCGTCGCCGTGTGTGAAAGTCCCGATGGAACAACGCCGTACGCAGATTCGCATCGCTGAGAAAACTTTTCTCGGCGACGATTTTCGCCTCCATCGACGAGTACAGGTTGTGCTTGTCGAACCAGCGGTCCAGCCCCTTTGAAAACGACCAGTGGTCGAACCGGTTGCGCAGCTGCCGCGTCACCCCATCCACCACCAAAAACTCATTGATATCCCGCGTGTATCGCACGTGGCCCACCTTCACAAGCCGCGTGTACAAGGCCATCATCTGCGCGTGCCGCAGGTGGTGCCCAAGGAAGTGGTCATCCCGCCGGATCCGAAACGCACATACCTCGGCAGGCGCCGCGGTCGTCGCCTCTACCGCCTCCGCCCACACCACGGGGTTCAGGCGCTCATCGCAGTCCAAAATGAACACCCACGGATGCTTGAACGCTATTCCATCGAGCGCCGCATTCCTCTGCGCCGCGTAGGAGTCGAACTTGCGCTGGTGCACATGCGCGCCCATCCCGCGCGCCAGCTCCACCGTCCGGTCCGTGCTGTAGGAGTCATACACGTGCACGTCGTCACAAAAGGAAACAGACTGGAGGCAGCCGGTAATATCTTGCTCCTCATTCTTGGTCAGGATCACTACGGAGATCATTGGTGAAACCCTCGCCTTCTCGCGCTCGGGGTCGGTTCTCACATGACCCCTCCGCCTTCTCTCTCCCCTCCATCGGCCACCCGCTGCCGCCCATGAGCGCCTTGCCCCATCAACGCACACCCGCAGGTCCAGAATGGGACCCGACGCTTCCGAAGCGGCGGTATAAACTCGTGGAGGTATGGATCTGGTCGGGTGTGGAACAGCGCTGGTGACCCCCTTTCGCGCCGACGGCGCGCTCGACGCGCCGGCCCTGCGCGCGCTCGTCGACTGGCAGATC
>CAXTSA010000422.1:0-2625 GCA_964246755.1 uncultured Acidobacteriaceae bacterium | reverse complement strand
AGGCACCATCACGGCCGCGAACCGGACGGCCCGCGCGGGCGCCGTCTTCACGCTGACGTTCGAGGCTCCTGTCGCCATGCCCCGTCGGAGCACCGGCCGATGAGCCTGCCCGCCGCCCGTATCCTCGTCATCGATGACGAAGCGGGTATCCGCGAAACGCTCGAAACGCTCCTCGAGCTCGAAGGCTACTCGGTCGAGATGGCGATCGACGGAGAGGCGGGCCTGGCGCGCATCGAGGGGCGTCCGTATGACCTGGTGCTGCTGGATCTGGCACTGCCGGGCAAGAACGGGATCGAAATCCTGGAGCTCATCCGTGAACGCGCGCCGGAGCTGCCGGTGATCATGCTGACGGCCTACGGCACGGTAGAAAATGTGGTGGACGCGATCCGCGCGGGCGCGCAGAACTTCGTCCAGAAGCCGTGGGACAACGAGAAGCTGCTCGCGGATATCCGCACGGCAATCGCGCGCTACCGGGCCGAGGAAGAGAATGTCCAGCTCAAGCGCGCGCTCAAGCAGCGCTACAGCTTCCCGAACATCATCGGCAAGAGCGAGATCATGCTGCGTATCTTCGATACGGTCGCGCAGGTAGCCCCTTCGCGCTCGACGGTTTTGATCCAGGGCGAGAGCGGCACCGGCAAGGAGCTCATCGCGAAGGCGGTGCATGCGCATTCTCCGCGCCGGGATAAGCCGTTCGTCCCGGTGAACACCGGTGCTGTCCCGACGGATCTGCTGGAATCCACTCTCTTCGGCCATGTCAAAGGCGCGTTTACATCCGCGATCTCCGCGAAAAAAGGCTTGTTCGAAGTCGCGAACGGCGGCACTTTGTTCCTGGACGAAATCGGCACGATGCCGCTCGATACGCAGGCAAAGATCCTGAGGGTTCTTCAGGACCGGCGTTTTATGCACCTCGGCGGCACCCATGAGATCCAGGTCGATGTGCGCATCATCACCGCGACCAATGTGGACCTGCGCCAGGCTGTGCGCGAGGGCAAGTTCCGCGAGGACCTGTTTTATCGGCTCGACGTGATCCGGTTCGAACTGCCGCCGCTCCGCGCGCGCCGCGAGGACATCCCGGCGCTCGCCGGCCACTTTCTCCACCGCTACTCGGAGGAGAACGAGCTGCCCGATCGCACGCTCTCGCCTGAAGCGCTGCGTGCGCTGCTCGACTACGAGTGGCCGGGCAACGTACGCGAGCTCGAGAATGTGATGGAGCGCGGAGTGGTGCTGAGCGCGGGCCCGGTCATCGGACTGGAGCTGCTGCCCGCGCACCTGACCGGTCGCTCTTACTCGTCGAGCCTGCTCGAGCACTCGGCGCATGCCTCGCTGTTCGACATCATGGAAGATATTGAGCGGCGCATCATCATGGACAAGCTGGAGCGCTGCAACTGGAACCAGACCGAAGCCGCGGAGCAGTTTCGGATCCCGCTCTCGACCCTGAACCAGAAGATCAAGCGTTTAAGCATCGAGATCAAGAAGCGCATACGGGAAGCATGAGTACGCTGGTTGGTCAATTTTGTGCCGCTGCCCGGTAGCCGGCAACTATATTAGGAGTGCTATGAAGATCGCTTCTTGCGTCCTGCTTCTGAGCCTGTCCGTTCCGTCGCTTTTTGCACAACGATACTATGCTGCGCCTGACGTTCCATCGACCGCTCCGAACCCGCAGTATCCACTTCACGTGCACGTCTTCGCGAACCACTATAACTACGATAACGGCGGCTATCACGGGTATGGACGCGCCGATATTCTGGGGACGAAGCCTTCCGGCTTCGACTACACCTACTCCTGCAGTGAGCCTTTTCTCCATAACGCCCAAGCGGCCGAGTTTTTCCAGGCTAAATGGAAAAAACAGAATGAGAAATTGGAGTTGCTCATGTTAAAAGTGGGTTCAAATCGCGAGCAAAAATGCCAGCTCAATGTGACTTTGAAGCAGACGCCTTACGGCCAGTACGGAACCAGCGCTGCGCCCGAGCCTGCACAGCCGCACTGACGATCTGCGAGGCTGCATCCAAGCGGGCGTGAAATCATCCAAAGGAGCCAGTACCCAAAGCGCCGCATCCAAGGGCGTCTAGACACCTCATGGCAGATAGCACACTGGACCGCTTCGCGAAGAACAGCATTCTGGCTCTGCAGGAGTATGCGCTGCTGAGCGGTCGCGCTCTTGCGAACCTCTTTCGCCGCCCGCTATACCTGGCCGACATCTTTACGCAGGCCGACTCGATCGGTGTGGGTTCGATCCCGATCGTACTGTTGACCGGCTTCTTCACGGGCGGCGTGCTGGCCCTGCAGTCCTCGGCGTCTCTGTCGCAGTTCGGCGCGGCGGCCATCACCGGGCAGCTTGTTTCGTTTTCCATGATCAAGGAGCTGGGGCCTGTGCTCACGGGCCTGATGGTCTCGGGCCGCAACGCGTCCGGCATGGCGTCCGAGCTGGGCTCGATGGTGGTGACCGAACAGATCGACGCCATGCGCGCGCTCGGCACCGACCCGCTCAAAAAACTTGTGATGCCGCGCATCGTTTCGACCGTCGTGATGCTGTTCTTTCTCACCATCCTGTCCGATACAGTGGGCACCATGGGCGGCGGCGCGGTCGCGGTGTTCATGCTGGGGCAGGACGGCTCGCAGTATTTC
>CAXTSA010000421.1:0-2630 GCA_964246755.1 uncultured Acidobacteriaceae bacterium | reverse complement strand
GCGTCAAGATCGACCCTACATTTGTGAGCGGAACCGGCAATGCCACAGCGCGCATTACGGTGCAGCAGCAGATCTCAAAAAACGGCACCGTGACCTACGCGACCAACGTGAACTCGACCGCGCAGCAGCTGATCCAGGGCCAGTACAACGTCACGCCGAACGTTTCGGTGCTCGCGCTGCGGGATGAGTCAGGCGTGTTCAGCTTCGAGGTCAAGCTGCACCGGAGATATCGTTAAGTAGAGCAAACATCCTTCCTTGCAAAACCGGGTTCCTACCTATGGCGGTTAGTAGGTCGTTTCGCAAGGAGCAAACGATGCAAGCAAAACGCAAGCTCACCTTTGGCTTACTGACGTTGCTGACAGCGGCGCCGGCATTGCTTGTAGCGCAGGGCGATAACTCCCCGGTGCAGGCCGCTCTGAGCAAAGCACTCAGTAAAAAGCAGCTGAGCCAGGTCCGCGGTACCGTGAACGGAAATGTTGCTGTGCTGCGGGGCACGGTGGACGTGTTCGACGATAAGGAAGAGGCAGGCAAGCGCGCGCGGCACGTCAAAGGTATCGGCGCGGTCGACAACGAAATCCAGGTCGCCGGCCCGCAAGTGCCCGATGCGCAGTTGCAGCAGAAGCTGCTGAAGGCGATTCAGTTCGACCGCGTTGGTTACGGGACAACCGCGTTCAACGCCATCTCGGTGGGCGTCCAGAACGGTGCCGTCACGCTCGGCGGCCACGCCTACGGCCCGGTCGATGCCGACTCGGCCGTCGCCGTCGCGAGCAACATGAAAGGTGTGCGCGACGTCGTCAACGATATCCAGGTCGACCCGACCTCGCCCAACGACGACCGCATTCGCGTCCAGGCGTTCCGGACAATTTACGGGTTTCCCTCATTGAACAAGTACGCGATTGATCCCGGCAAGCCGATCCGCATCTCCGTGCAGAACGGCAATCTCACGCTCTACGGTGTGGTGGATACCCAGTCTGACAAAAATGCCGCCGGCATCCGCGCGAACAGCGTACCGGGCGTGTTCAAGGTCGTCAATAATCTGCAGGTTGCCAGCGGCGAAACCAACGGCAAGTAGTCCCGTTGTCCTCGAGCAGTTCTCGTTTCCACGTAGACAGACCAGCAACGCCAACGTGGCATTTTCGTCAAGAAAAGCCACACCTCATCCATCCTCGCCCTCTACACCGATACGAGAACTGCTAGAAACGAGCAGGGCTCAGCTTTCCTGCTTGAGAACATGATCGACCAGCCCCTCGCCCTGACTCACAAGCGACTGCTGATTGAGAGTCTCGAGGGTGAGTTGTCGGCTCTGCTCGAGATCGCCGGCAAAATCCGCGTCGAGAACCCGGGCGAGTTCGCGATCCAGGACGGCCAGGTTCACCTCGTCATTCAGCGCAAACGAGCGGTGATCGAAGTTGGTCGATCCGCCTACGTTCCACTGGCCGTCGACAGTCATCAGCTTGGCATGGATCATTGCCGGCTGATACTCGTAGATCTCGGCGCCTGCCTCCAGAAGATGTCGGCTGCTGTGCCGGCTCATCTTGCGAATGGCCGGGTGGTCGATGCGCGGCCCGGCCGTCAGGATCTGTACCTGCACTCCTCGATGCCTGACCGCCTCGATTAGCGCGGCGCGCGCGCTGCGATCCGGGAGGAAGTATGGCGTGGTGATGCGGATGGACTCGCGAGCGCTCTTGATCAGCGCCTGAAACAGGATGCGCGCCTGCGTGCCGCCGCCATGGGGCGTACTCGAAACCACGAAGCTCTCGGCGCCCTCGGGCAGCGAGCGAAACGCGAACTGCGCAGGGCCCGACAGGATTTCGCCCGAGGACTCGAGCCAGTTCTCGCAGAACGCGGAGACCAGACCGGCGACCGCTTCGCCTTCGACGCAGAAGACCGTATCGCGCCATGCGGGGCCTTTTCCGGTGTCGCGGAGCCAGTGGTCGGCCACGCCCGCTCCGCCGATGAAGCCGGTTTCGCCGTCGATAACCAGCAGCTTGCGATGGGTTCGGTTGTTCGCGTGCTGCCAGGTGTCCCAGCGCAGGGGGTGATACCAGCGCATCTGCCCGCCCGCGGCTTCAAGCGGGGCGAAGAAGCTTCCGTGTGTGCCAAAGCTGCCCAGCGCGTCGACGATCATCCGCACCTCAACGCCGGCCTGGGCACGCTCGACGAGCGCGGCAAGCATCTCGCTGCCGATCCCGCTCGCGTGGAACTCGTACATTTCGAGATTGATGGCGTGCCGCGCGCGGCGAATCGCTTCGAGTTCTGCCGCGTAGAACTCGGCCCCGTTCCTCAGCCGCGTAATGCGCGAGCGGCGGACGGTCCCATCGGTAATGAGCGAAAGAAATCGCACGAACTCCGCGGAATCGAGCGCGAAGCCGGGGTTTTCGCGCATGCGGTAGGGAAGCACGGGGCCGAAGAAATCAAGCAGCGCCCGCGATCCGTACAACACTATGGCGCCCGCGCCGATAGCGGCGAGGGTGCGTGTTGCCGGGTGCGGGCCGCGGTTGCGTACAGGTCTCCTCATTCGGAAAGCATACAGAGTGGATGGAACTTCGCTTGCAAGACGCCACGAGCTTCAGACCACGAGCTTCAGACCACGAGCTTCAGACCACGAGCGTTAGACACTGTCCGACGCT
>CAXTSA010000420.1:0-2630 GCA_964246755.1 uncultured Acidobacteriaceae bacterium | reverse complement strand
TACTGCCAGGTCCCACCCGCGACGCACCGTCCCGCCCGGCGCCGGAGTCTGGAGCAGCACCCGCCCGGCAGGCAGCGCCGTCGAGTACAACCGCTGCGTTACCGAAACGTCAAGCCCCCGCTGGGCCGCAAGCGCTGTCGCCGCGTCCACCGGCAGCCCTTTCAGCTCCGGCACTCGCACCTCCGCGCGGTGCACCGCGAACTGCATCGTCACAATCGCCGAAACACACGCGATCCCGGCGAGCAGCACCGCAACCAGCGCGAAGCGGAAATAGCGCCTCACCCCGAGTGCTCCACCGGCTCACGCTCGTACTCAATCGCCGAAGTCAGCTCCACTGCCTTGCTCAGCATGATCGAAACGGAGCAGTACTTCTCCTTCGACAGCGCCACCGCATCCTCGACCGCCTTACGGTCCAGCTCCACGCCGCGCACCGCATACGTGACGTGGATCTTCGTGAACACCCGCGGCGCTTCCGGCGCCTGCTCCGCGCGGGCCGAGACCACGAGCGACTCAAGACCCTGCCGCTTCTTCCTGAGGATGTTCACCACATCGACCGAAGTGCAGGCGCACAACGCCGCCAGCACCGTCTCCATCGGCGACGGCCCCGCCGTATGCGCCGCGTCGGTATCGAAGGGAACCGCGTGCCCACTCTCGCTGCGGCCCTCAAACTGCGTGCCGCCCTTCCACTCCGCGCTCGCGATCATCTTGCTCCTTCCAAACTAACGATGGTGGCTGTCGGTCACCGGCTCCGGGTGGATCAGCACCCGGTCCACCTCCGGGCACCCGCTCTTGAAGCGGTCCTCAAGCGAGGTGATCACCTGGTGCACCCGCTGCATCGCCAAGTCGTCCGGCATGGTGCAGTGGCATGAGAGCTGAAAGCGGTCGCCCACCCGGCTCACCACCACCTCGTGCACGTCAAGAATCTCAGGGAGCGGCGCCGCCGCAACCCGCAGGCGCTCTTCCATGGCGCGCATCGCACGGTCGTGGGCATGCATCTCCGGCTTTTCGATCGTCGCCGGCTCGCTTTCAATGTGCGTCAACACACTCTCGACCTGCGGCAACTCGCCCCGGATCTCGTCTTCGATCCCCCGCACAAAGTCGTGCGCCTGCTTGAGCGGCAGCTGCTCGTTTACTTCAATATGCTGCTCAATCCGGAGTCCCGAGCCGAAGGTCTGCACCGACACATCATGCAGCACCACGTTGTTGCGCAGCGCCACCGCGCGCACCCGGTCAAAGATGCTCTCGGTCTCGGTTTCCCTCGGCACGGTGCGGATGACGACATCGGCCTCCGGCAGCACCCGCCGCACCGCCGCGGTCGCCTCCTGCACCAGCTGTTCCGTCCGCTGAAACGTAAGCTGCCGCGACATGGAAAGCGTCAGGTCCGCGAAGTGCGCCGCGCCGGCACTGCGCATACGCGCCTGGTCCACCGACAGAACGCCGTTCACGCGCCGCAACTCAACCAGCACTCTCCGGCGCGTGTCCCGCGGTGTCGCGTCTACCAGAGTGCCCACCGTACGCCGGCCCACTCTCCATGCAAACACGAGGATCATCAGCGAAACCAGCAGAGCGGCTACGGAGTCGGCATACCGCAGGGCCGCGATGTGTCGCAGAGCGCCGACCCACGAAAGCGTAAGCCCCACCAGCACCGCGACGCTGGCCCAGATGTCTGAGGAAAAGTGCACAGCATCGGCTTCGAGCGCCGCGCTCTTGGTCCGCACGGCGACCCGTCGCAGATTGCGCGACCGCCACAGGTCGACAGCGATGGAGACCAGGAGAACAGCCAGCGGCCACACCGAGTAGCGAATCCCGACCGTGTGGCGCGCCATGCGCTCGATCGCCTCCGCGCCGATCCATACCGAGGAGGCCACCATCAGGAACACTTCCGCGAATGCCGAAATGTTCTCGACCTTCGCATGCCCGTACAAATGGTCCTCATCCGCCGGCTTATCGGCCACCTGCACTGACAGATACGTGAGCCCCGCGCCAAACAGGTCCAGCCCCGAGTGCGCCGCATCCGACAGCACTCCGAGCGACCCGCTAAGCAGCCCGGTCGCGAGCTTCAATAGCGTAACGGCCAGCGCGGCCAGCGCCGACCCCATGGCCACCGCCGCCTTCTCCTGACTGCAGCTCCGGCCCGTAGCCCGTTCGGGACCGTGACTCGGAGCTCGTCTGGAACTCCGGCCGGAACTCCGTTCGGGATTTCGAGTCGGAAGCGCCACCTGCTCGCTCATGGCTCTAGGGTATACCGCCGATTCCCGGTCCGCTGCAGCCCCGCCGTTCCGCGACGACCTTTTGATGGAGAGTCTGACGCCTCGCCCTCGCAACTGCGCGGACTTGGCCGCCGGCCCTATCGCGAATGTGTGAGCGGGCCGTCCCACACAACGCGCAGCTGCGTCGGCGAGGCAGCTGCAAGCTGCTTGCGAGGCGCGGTTTTCCCCTCGCTGCGAGAAGCGGAAACAGGGCCATCCCAGACGACGCGAAGCACAGGCCCCTGCGGCCTCGTGTGTGTCGAATTTCTACCTCGGCTAGCGGACATTGCGAGCTGCTTCCCGGAGCCTTTTTCAGTATGCGCTTCCTTTTGCGCGTCCGAACTCGCAAAGCGGGCACGGAGGGCGGACGGGCGCGCGGGG
>CAXTSA010000419.1:0-2641 GCA_964246755.1 uncultured Acidobacteriaceae bacterium | reverse complement strand
GGGTCTGGACGATCCATCCTCTTATCCTGAGGTCGTCGTCCGCGGCGTAGGGACCGACCGCTGGGGTCGGCTTGGCCGGAACCACCGCAAGGGAGCCTGGAAGCGAGGTGGTGGCTTGGGCCATCTGGACGGGATTTGCGTCGCTGGCCGCGGACTCGGCGGCGACTGCTTGACCCGCCAGCGCACCATTGGCCGCCAGGACGGCGCCGAGCAGAACCCAGCGCGCCAGGGAGTCCGGTACGCTCGCCGTCCGGGCGACCGTGGTTTTAATTGCCGTTTTTTTCGGCATCGATTCCTCCATTTGGAAAATACCGCGCAAATGCAGCAACGTTGACCGCTGCAGAGCGAGATTTTACGCCCGCCGAGCCGAGACGGCTGCAACCGACACCCAATCCGAAGTCGCGTGTCCGCCCGTCACCGAACCAATTTCAGCACAGACGGCCGGACACCCGACAACTCTTCTCGTAATAACCGTTCAGGACGTTTTAGCAACCTTTTCGATCGAGTCGAGGTCCTGCGGCGTCAATTCGACGGACGCCGCGCGAACCATCTCCTCCAGGCGGACGACGCGCCGCGCGCCTACGATCGGGACGATGTGCTCTCCTTGCGCGGCGACCCAGGCGATCTTCTCCAGGGCATTGACCAATGCCATGTGCTTGTCGAGTTTTTCACCCTGGAAACGCGGGTCCTGCCAACGGGCGTCCCCCGCGGTCCGCTCCGCATCTTTTTGCCAATGGCCGCTGATCAAGCCGCGCGCCAGTACGCTGTACGCCGTGATGCCGATACCGAGACGCTGGCAGGTATCGAGGATCTCGCCTTCCGCTCGCCTGGTGATGAGCGAATATTCGATCTGCAAATCGCAAATCGGATGCACAGCGGCGGCGCGCGCGATCGTGCCCGCGTCGACTTCTGAAAGCCCTATGTGCCGCACGTACCCCGCCTTCACCAGATCGGCGATCGCCCCCACGGTGTCTTCGATCGGCACATCGGGGTCGAGCCGCCCGGGCCGATAGATGTCGATGTAGTCGACACCCAGTCGGGTCAGCGAATAAGCCACGAAGTTCTTCACCGCTTTCGGTCGGCAGTCGAAGGCCGTGGGCCTGCTCCACACATCGCGCATGGCGCCGAACTTGACGCTAAGCACGAAGCCGTCGCGAGCCTTGCCCTTGATGGCCTCGCCGATGAGCATTTCATTATGCCCCATCCCGTAGAAATCGCCCGTGTCCAGCAGCGTGACGCCGGCGTCGAGCGCCGCGTGGATGGTGGCGATGCCCTCGGACCTGTCGGAAGGCCCGTACGCGCCTCCCGACATGCCCATGCAGCCGAGCCCGACCACGGACACGGACGGGCCGGTAGTCCCTAACTGACGATGTTGCATATCTTCAAACCTTCAAAGCCGTTTCAGTGGTTTAGCCATTCGAACGCCGCTTCGTACAAGCCGATGACCGCCTCTGGCTGGTCGTCGCCGTAAAGATCGTCCCTGACCGGCCTGCCGCCGAGACTGAGATGATAGGACAGGAACCGATACGAAGGCCGGAACTTACCGAGGGCTTCGGGATCGATGTTCATGTGCGTTCCAGGGACCGTCGGCATCAGCGTATCGCGCTCGTAGATGGCGTTCAGGCTGAGCACCTTCCAATTGCCGTCCCGCGTTTCCACCCGGTAGATGAGCCGGGAGTACGAGACAAGGTCGACCTCGACACCTTGTATGGGGAATCGAACCTCGATCGCTGCCGGCAACTCGACGACTGCCTTCGCACCCTTGAGATGCACCACCGGCGGCGAAAGCCGGTGCAACGGGCGGATACCCTTCTCGGTCAGCTCCTTGGAGCGAGCCGTGAAATCCGCGCCCGTGCCCTCGAACCAACTCAAACTTACCAGCGAGTCGGGATGGAAGCACTCTGCCATCTGCTTCCACCACGCGCGATCGCGGCCCTGCCGTTCCCTCAATATAAGCTGCGTGATCTCGACGACGTCATCCATATTAAGAATCCTTTTCTTGACTGCAGGAAACCAGAGGTCCGGCCGATCGCGCCACAGGGTTTCTCAGAAGGGCTTCGAGCTGGCGCCCAGCGGACGGCCCAACGAGATGACGGTCAGCGCACCCACCTCAAACTCGAAGCACGCCTTTTGCCAAGCAACGCTTGCGAGCGGCGTCGGGGTGTCCTCTCCCGGGGAAGCATGCCGCCGGGACGGACAGCCATTTCGGGTAGAGTACGTAAACCGATACTCATGGACATCCTCCAGGCGACCGCTGTTTCGCGATCTTGCGTGATCTCGCCTCCATGCGCGGCATGCCGTTCCGCTTTCACATGACCGGCAAAGTAACATTGTGAAGGGCAGGCAGCTCTGTGCGGTCTTGGTCGCACGCCAGTGTCACAGCCCCGATCGTCGCTATATCCCTCCTCGCCGGTGCGCTCAAGGTCCGGCGCTTGCGGCTCTAGTTGCACAAACAAGTTCGGGTTTCAACGGCATATGTGCGCATGCGTATGAATATGGAGGCGGATATGTCACCACATCGGCGCATGCCGGACGGCGTCCCAATGCGCGCGGTCCGGTGGCAGGTATTCGTGGTGTGTCCGCCGCGCGGCTGCCTCGGGGACCGAGCGCGTGGGAGCGTTTGATGATCTTACCCGACCGG
>CAXTSA010000418.1:0-2642 GCA_964246755.1 uncultured Acidobacteriaceae bacterium | reverse complement strand
CGTATCTTCCGTTTGCGACCAGGTGAAGCTCGATTGAAACTGCAGGTTGTGCGAAAGCCGCTTTTCCACAACGGCCTGGAGCGCGTTGTATTTGGCGGTGCCGATGCTGGTGTTCTGCAGGATTTGTCCGAAGGTTCCGTATGTGAGCCGGGCACCATTCAGCGCTGCATTTGTGGTATTGTAAATTCCTGGGTTCAGATCGATGGGTATGATCTGGTGATAGGACTCGCTTCCGACATAGGCAAGATGGAGAGCGAAGTTGCTCCCAAACTGCTGCTCGACGGAAAGGTTCCAGCTTTGTGTCGTTCCCTGCTTGAAGTCACGTGAGAAAACGTCGCCCACACTCAGCGGGCCCGTTGGGAAGGTCGCAGAGGATGGCGGGTTCTGACCGGCCGAAGCGAAGGGCGGGAAGGGACTGACGCCGCCCGGCGCACCGGAATTGATATACGAGTAAGGGTTCTGCAGTGGAATGAACTGGGTGGCAGTGCCGCTGAAATTGTATGTGGGGCTGAATGGGTTGATATCCGCGGTGTGGTTGTAAACGTTGTACTCCAGTGGCGAGAAGAACATGCCGAAGGCTCCGCGAACCGCGGTATTCGGCAGCGATCGCGGCTGCCAGGCTACCCCGATGCGTGGGCCGAACTGGAGATAGTCGCGCGGCAGCAGAGACGCGTCCACACCCTGGTCCCCCGGGAACACCAGACCCCGCGGAGCGTTGGGGTAGCGCGTGCTTTGCTCGCCCGGAATGAATGCCGCGCCGCGGCCATTCGCTACCGAAGGCGGCAGGTTCGGCTCCCAACGCACGCCGGCGGTTAGGGTCAGGTTTGGACGGATGCGCCACGAATCCTGCGCGTAAATGCCAAGGACGATGCCGGTCTGGTTCTGCGTCTCGCCGCCGCCCTGCAGAAAGCTGCTCGCGCGGCCCAGCAGGAAGTCCGCCAGGCCAAAGCCCGTATATTGTCCGCTGAACGATATCCGAGGGTTGGAAGGATAAGCAGCTATTTCGGTTGCATATTGGTGCAGCGCATTGCCGCCCACTGTAATCGTGTGCTGCCCAAGCACCTTCGTGAAGTCGTCAGTGATCGTCCATGTGCGACGGTTCTCACGATTAGGAGCGGTGCCCAGCTGCCCGAAACCGTTGGTAATCTGTATTCCGTTTTGCGGGTAACAATTTCCCGCCGGATCGGCTACGGCGATGAATTGAGAAAGGCAGACAGGGTTGCCACTACGATCCGTCACATGGCCGGCGGAGAAGATGTCGTTCTGTAACCATGCGCCCGAAATAATGTTGACCGAGGTAGGGGAAACGGTCCAGGTATGGCTGATGAGCTCGTTGTACAAACGACCTGTTTGCCCAATCGTATTGGTCAGAATATTGCCATTGATCGTCTGTTCAGGCTGATCGAGAAAAAACAGAAAGTTACGAATGGTGAGGCGCTGACTCTTGTTGATATCCCAATCCACGCGGCCCGTTGCTTCATTGTAGCTGTATCTTTGGGGAGCTCCGGCATAGTTCACCTCTCCCGAAGATGGAGTTTGTCCAAGAGGGACAAGGGCCGAAAGCGCCACGGCCGCGGGACTGTACAGGGCAGGGTTGACCTGGTTAATCTTGCCGGCGATGGTCTGAAAGGGAGAGTTCGGAACTTTGGAGAGGTCCTGCGGAACGGCGCTGAAGTCTCCCGCGAGCATGGCGGCAGTCGGGTCGAACGTGGTGTTTGTCGCAGCCGTCGTGGTGGCCTTGGTTCCCTGATAGTTGGCGAAGAAGAAAATCTTGTCCTTCTTGACCGGTCCGCCCAGATAGCCGCCAAACTGGCTGCGTTTGAGCGGGTCCACCGCATGGGTGAAATAGTTTCCGGCGTTCAGGTCGTTGTTGCGCAGGAACTCGAAAGCTCCTCCATGAAAGTCATTCGACCCGGATTTCGTCTGAATGGTGACAACCGCGCCCGGCGCAAAGCCGTAGCGCGCGTCATAGTTGTTGGTGATGACGCGAAACTCCTGCGTGGCGTCCGCGTTCGGAAAAGGAGCGGCCAAAAGCAGATATGTATCCATGTTCTGCACGCCGTCCAGAAGATAATAAGTGCTTCCTTGGCGTCCACCATTGGCCGACGCGCCCGTCTCCGTTGGAAAAGCATTCGTTGTCTGCAAAGCGCCGCCGGCGTTCAGCACGTTCGTCATGCCAGGCGCAAGCAGAACGAGGCTGGAGGGGTCGCGACCGTTCAGCGGCAGCTGCTTCACCGAGCGCTCGTTGATCACTTCGCTCAGCTCCGCCGTGCTCTGATTGATGACACTTCCTGCCGCGGTGACCGAGACAGTTTCATTCGTTGCTCCCACTGTAAGCACTGTACTCAAAGTCGCAGCCTGACTGACCGTGAGCTGAAGCCCGTTCTGCACGCTCGTTGTAAAGCCTTGCTTCGCGACGGTGACCGTGTATGTCCCTGGGGGCAGGGTTCTCAGGGTGTAAGTGCCCGTATCGCTCGTTGTGGCCGTCGCGGTTAGTCCGGTTCCACTGTTTTTTGCAGTCACCTGTGCTCCGGCGACAGAGGCGCCACTTGGGTCGTTGACGCTGCCGTTTACAGTGGCATTCGTGGTCTGCGCCTGCGCTTGCGTCATGCACAAGGGCGATGCGAGAAGCACTGTAATAG
>CAXTSA010000417.1:0-2652 GCA_964246755.1 uncultured Acidobacteriaceae bacterium | reverse complement strand
CGCCCGACCCAGCGCCCCAAACCTCTCATGATCGGCAACCCGCCGGGATGAATCGCCCTTCTGTTGCCCGCTCGCAATCTCATGCCAGATATTCTGCGCCTGCCAGATATTCGCCGGAAATGGCAGCAGCCGCACTGCTTCCGCCATCGCAAGCGCGCTCTCAAGCGCCGCGCGGTCCTCCGGTTGCGCGGCAAACGCCGCCATGGCGTCGCGCATGCGCCCATCCGCGACAAAGCTCAGCTCTCCCCGGTCCAGCTCGACATGGTCCCGCCGGGCAAGCGCCAGCGCCCCGCGCACCTGCGCCGCATCCACCGGATCGCTCTCGAGCGCGCGCCGCAGCGTCACGTTGATGGCGAAATTTGCCGCCAGCGCCAGCGCCGACGGCCGCGGCACCTCCGCCTCGCTCAGGAAGTGCAGCAGCGACGCATGGTCGTCGTACAGCCGGATCAGGCTCTCCTCCGCCTCCTTCACCGTATTGTTCAAAATCAGCTTCATCACCCGGCGCTGCTCATCGGTAAACAGCGAGCGAATGGTGTACGTCGTGCCTTCGAACTCGCGGTCGAACAGCCGGATCATTGCTGGCATATCCGCCCGCAGCATCGCCTCGCGCGCCTCGGCAGTAAAGCTCCGGTGCGCATCGCACCCGGCCCTGTCGGATCGCTTTACTCCAGCCGTGATGTTTTGGTCCCCAAAGTGGAGCACCGCATAGAACAGCCGCTCGCGCTCATGCGTCAGTGTCGAGCAGATCTCCGCCTCGCCTGAAACCAGCCGTCCACGACCCGAGTTCTGCACCTCCTCGCCGCAGCGCCGGACCTGAAACGCAAACACTTGCGCGTGCTCCCCGTAAGTCTTGAACACCGACGAGATCGCATAATGCGCGCCCACCTGCTCGAGCCCCACCTCGAGCGCCTTTGCGCGCCTGCCATAGATCTCCGCCCCGCTCCCTTCGCTTTCGACATTGCTCTGCGCCGGCGCAATCCGCGCAACAAAAGCAGGCTCGAGCGCCGCGCCCTCCTCCCCGAACAGGACGGCGGCCAGCTCCAGCACCCGCGCTGCATACGCAATAATCTGCACCGTCTCGATTCCGGAAATGTCGTCGAAAAACCACCCGCAGCTTGTGTACATCAACTGCGCATGCCGCTCCAGTTCCAACAGCTGCAGTGCCTGCACCGCTTCGGCATCCGTAAGCGGGCGCGCCCCCTCCGCGCGCAAAAAGCTTCTCGCCTGCGAGCGGTCCAGCATGACCCCGATATATCGGTCGCAGGCGCCCTCCCAATCCCTGAAAAGCCCTCCACCTAACCCCGCGGCAAGCGGCCCGACGGAGTCGCGCAAACCATCAAGCGCCGCCCGCAGGGGACCGCGCCAACGCTGGTTCCACCCCTGCCGGCCGCCATTGCAGCCGCAGTCCGAGCGCCAGCGCTCCACCCCGTGCGCGCAGCTCCAGCTCGTCGCCTCGGCAATCTTCGCCTCCCACTTCGGAGGGAACCGCTCCAGAAACTCGCCGTAGTTCGTCACCGTGGCCAGCCCTCGCTCCTCCGTATACTGCAGCGCATAGCTGAGCGCCATCTCGCCAAACCGGTGGTGGTGCCCATAGCTCTCGCCATCGGTAGCCACATGCACCAGCTCGGGCTCCGCTGGCGCACCGCTCGAGAACCCTCCCGCCATACGCAGCGCAAACCCTTCGCCCGAGTTCAGCAGGTGCTCGAACGCGATCGCGCGCGAACGCGGTCCATCATAGAAAAACACCGCGACCGCCCCGCCGCTCTTCAGCTTGACGAGGTACGGGTGCCGCGAATCCACCGACGCATCCGGCGTCGCCACCCAGCCTGGCGGCAGCTCCGCCCCAGCCGCCAGCTCCGCCCCCTCGCTCGCGTCGCTTTCCTGCGGGGACGCCGATGAGGCGCCCGGCAAGGTTACCGGCGGCGGAATCGTTCGCACCGCCGCGCACTGGCTCGGTGCCAGCACCGTGAATTTGATCCCGTGCTCGGCCAGAATCTCCAGCGTTTCTGTGTCGACCGCCGTCTCGGCCAGCCACATACCTTCCGGCTTGCGCCCAAACCGATGCTCGAAATCCGCGATCCCCCAGCGCACCTGCAGCTCTTTGTCGCGCCGCGAGGCCAGCGGCATGATGCTGTGGTTGTAAACCTGCGCCATCGCCGAGCCATGCCCGCTGAAACGCCCGGCGCTCGCGCGATCAGCCTCCAGTATTGTCCGGTAGGTCAGCTCCGCATGCTCCTCCAGCCAGCTCAGCAGGGTCGGCCCAAAATTGAAGCTCATCTGGGCATAGTTGTTGACAATCCGCAGAATCTCGTTTTGGGTATTCACAATGCGCGAAGCCCCATTGCGCGCATAGCACTCCGCCGTGATTCGATCGTTCCAGTCGTGGTACGGCGCCGCCGAATCCTGCGTCTCCACGCTCTCTATCCACGGATTCTCCCGCGGCGGCTGGTAAAAGTGCCCATGCACCACAAGGAACCGGTTTCCGCTCTCGCCCATCGCCGTCTCTTTCCGTATCCACCGGTCGCCGAACGTCAGGCACAACCGTCAGCCTCACCCACAACAGTGCTCACCACTCAAGAAGTGTCACCCTGAGCGAAGCGGTAGCGCTTCGCTCGAAAGGACCTACGTTTGCGCTCCTAAACACTGCGACCG
>CAXTSA010000416.1:0-2676 GCA_964246755.1 uncultured Acidobacteriaceae bacterium | reverse complement strand
CCGCGAAAGTCCTCGGCGAAACGCTCCTCCCCCCGCGCACCCAGGGCCAGACACCCCCGCCAAAGCTCGTCGTCGAACGCGCCGAGGCAGCCTCCGGCACGCACCTGCCTTCTTCAGCACAAAAAGCCGCCACCGAGAGTATCCACTGGAGTTTCGGCACCCTCACCGGCGGCGTTTACGGCGTTGTGGCCGAGTATCAGCCCCGAGCCACCGCCTGGCGCGGCGTCGCTTTCGGCCTCACCCTCAATCGCCTCATGCACGAAGGCGTTCTGCCGCGCACCGGCCTGGGCGAGCCCGTCGTTGAGCAGCCCACGCAGGAACGCGTCAGCGAATGGGTCACGCACCTGATCTACGGCGTCGTAACAGAAACCGTTCGGCGCGCCGTGCGCAAACGCCTCTAGCATCCCTCCGGAACGCAAGCAGGCGCCCGCACCGCACTGCTAAAATCGCCGCATAGCCTATGAAGTGCCCTTTCTGCGGTTTTGCCCAGGACCGCGTCGTCGATTCCCGCGAGATCGAAGAGTCCGCCGCCGTCCGCCGGCGCCGCGAGTGCGACCGCTGCACCAAGCGCTTCACCACCTACGAGCGCATCGACGAGATCCCCTACATGGTCGTCAAAAAAGACGGCCGCCGCGAAAAGTTCGACCGCCAAAAACTCCTCACCGGCCTCCAGCACGCCTGCGAAAAACGACCCATCGCCATGCGCCAGCTCGAAGAACTCGTCACCTCCGCCGAAACCTATCTCAATGACGCCCCCGACCGCGAGCGCTCCACCGCCGAGCTCGGCGAACTCATCATGGACCAGCTCAAAAAGCTTGACCCTGTCGCCTACATCCGCTTCGCCAGCGTCTACCGCGATTTCAAGGACACCGCCGAGTTCCAGGACGAGATCGAACGCATCGTGCAGGCCAGGGCAGAGCTCAGCGCACAGCCACGCTCGCAACCCCGCGCCACGCCAAACATTTCCGAAACCGAAGCAGCGATCCCGTCCTCCTAACGGCCTAACGACACCCCCCGGAAAACATCATGAGCACACACACCATCACCCTCATCCCCGGCGACGGCATCGGCCCTGAAGTTACCGACGCAACCGTGCACATCCTCGAAACAGCAGGCCAACAAACCGGCACCGCCTTCGCCTGGGAGCGCTACAACGCCGGCGCCGATGCCTTCGCGAAAACCGGCGAGTACATCCCCAAAGCCCTCTACGAATCCGTCAGCCGCACCAAAGTCGCCCTCAAGGGCCCCGTTACCACCCCCATCGGCGAAGGCTTCAAGTCCATCAACGTCACCCTGCGCAAGCAGTTCGACCTCTACGCCAACGTCCGCCCCATCCGCAACCTGCCCGGCCTCCAGACCAAATACCCCGGCGTCGACCTGGTCATCGTGCGCGAAAACACCGAAGGCCTCTACGTCGGTCTCGAGCAGGAAATCGTCCCCGGCGTCTGCACCTCGCTCAAAGTCATCACCGAAAAAGGCTCCACCCGCATCGCGAAGTTCGCCTTTGAGTACGCCGTCAAGCACGGCCGCAAACGGGTCCACGCCATCCACAAAGCCAATATCATGAAGCTCACCGATGGCCTCTTCCTGCGCTGCGCCCGCGACGTCGCCTCCGCCTACCCCGAAGTCCCCTACGCCGAGCACATCGTCGACAACACCTGCATGCAACTTGTCACCAACCCCTACCAGTACGACGTCATGGTGATGGAAAATCTCTACGGCGATATCCTGAGCGACCTGTGTTCAGGCTTCGTCGGCGGCCTCGGCCTCGTTCCCGGCGCTAACCTCGGCGAAAACGCCGCCATCTTTGAAGCAGTCCACGGCTCCGCCCCCGACATCGCCGGGCAGGACAAAGCCAACCCCACCGCCCTGCTCCAGTCCGCCGTGCTCATGCTCCGCCACATCGACGAAGACCCGCTCGCCGACAAAATCCAGACCGCCATCGAGAAGGTCTACGCCGAAGCGAAAACCCTCACCCGCGATGTCGGCGGCCACTCCGGCACACGCGCCTTCGCCGACGCGGTCGTTGCGGCGCTCGCCTAGCCCGCCGCTGCCCGTAAAAAGGAGCTGTTTCGTTGAAACTGAATCGCTGGAAGCAAGCCGTAGCAGCCCTCTGCACTGCGACCTGTCTCGCCTCGCTCACCGCCTGTAAGGGCTCGCTCGGTCCCACTAAACAGTACCAACAGATCGACTACGCCCACGGCGGCACCGTCACCGGCGTCGTCCACTTCTCCAAACCCGCCCCGCCGCTGGTGGAAATCGACATGGCCCAGGACCCCGTTTGCGCCATGAGCAGCATCGCGTCCGGCAACAGCATGACCAGCGACTACGTCGTCAATCACGGCGGCCTCGCCAACGTGCTCGTCTATATCCAGAGCGGCCTCGGCAACAAAGCCTTCCCTATCCCGCGCACCCCCGCCGTCATCGACCAGAAAGGCTGCCGCTTCCAGCCCCACGTCTCCGCCGCCATGGTCGGCCAGGAGGTCCGCTTCACCAACTCCGACCCCACCCAGCACAACGTCCACATGGCCCCCTCTGTCGCCGGCAACAGCGCCTTCGACGTCACCCAGCGTGCCGGCGCCAACCCCATCTCCCGCTACTTTGAGCAGCCTGAACTCATGATGCCCATCCGCTGCAACAATCACCCCTGGATGCACAGCTATCTCAACGTAGTCC
>CAXTSA010000415.1:0-2679 GCA_964246755.1 uncultured Acidobacteriaceae bacterium | reverse complement strand
GCTACGCGATGATCTCCGAGATCGTTCCGGCGCCCACCGTCCGGCCGCCTTCGCGAATCGCGAACCGCAGGCCCTTCTCCATCGCCACCGGCGTGTGCAGCTCAATCTCCAGCGCAATGTTGTCGCCCGGCATCACCATCTCCGTGCCCTCCGGCAGCTTCGCCGTCCCCGTCACGTCCGTCGTCCGGAAGTAGAACTGCGGCCGGTAGCCATTGAAAAACGGCGTGTGCCGCCCGCCCTCTTCCTTCGACAACACATAGATCTCGCCCTTGAACTTGGTATGCGGCTTGATCGAGCCCGTCTTCGCGAGCACCATCCCGCGCTCCACGTCTTCCTTCGCCACCCCGCGCAGCAACAGCCCCGCATTGTCGCCGGCCATGCCCTCGTCCAGCTGCTTCTTGAACATCTCGACGCCGGTCACAACCGTCTTGCGCGTGTCGCGGAAGCCCACGATCTCGGCCTCCTCGCCCACTTTCACCTTGCCCCGCTCAATGCGCCCCGTCACCACCGTGCCACGGCCCGAAATCGAGAAAATGTCCTCAATCGGCATCAGGAACGGCAGCTCAATCGCCCGCGCCGGCAGCGGGACGTTGTCGTCCACCGCCTGCATCAGCTCGTCGATCTTCGTCTCCCACTGCGCCTCGCCGTTCAGCCCGCCCAGCGCCGAGCCGCGGATCACCGGCACGTCGTCGCCCGGGAAGTTGTACTTCGACAAAAGCTCGCGCACTTCCATCTCGACCAGGTCCACCAGCTCCTCGTCATCAACCGCGTCGCACTTGTTCAGGAACACCACAATGTACGGCACCCCAACCTGGCGCGCCAGCAGCACGTGCTCCTTGGTCTGCGGCATCGGCCCGTCCGTCGCCGCAACCACAAGAATCCCGCCATCCATCTGCGCGGCGCCCGTGATCATGTTCTTGATGTAATCCGCGTGGCCCGGGCAGTCCACATGCGCGTAATGCCGGTTCTTCGTCTCGTACTCCACGTGCGAGGTCGCAATCGTAATCCCGCGCTCCCGCTCCTCGGGCGCGTTGTCGATCGTGTCGAACGAGCGGAACTTGTTGTTCGGGTTGTGCTTCGACAACACCTTCGTAATCGCCGCCGTCAGCGTCGTCTTGCCGTGGTCAATGTGCCCAATCGTCCCCACGTTCACGTGCGGCTTGCTGCGGTCAAACTTTTCCTTGCCCATGTGTCCCTTCTCTCCTTCAATGCCCTGCTGGTTCCCGCGTCCTAGTAATACGCATACACCTTCAAAAACCGTGCGCGCAGCTCCGGCGCGACCTTCTCCACCATGCTCAGGTACTGCTCGCGCACATGCCCGCGGTCTGAGTCCCCGAGCGAGGCGTAGTAGCCCGAGGTCTCCGACCCCAGCAGTCCACTTGCCAGAATCGCCTCAAACTGGCGCGCACGTAGCCCAGCCCGTGAAAGCCTGCGCAGGAACTCGCTCACATTCGCCCCGCTGAAGGTAGCAACCAGCGACCCGAAAACTTTCGCGAACGTCGCTTCATCCTGGATGGGAAGTACCGCTTGCTCAAACATCCGCTGCTCTCTCGACCCTCAACCTGAAATCAAATGAATGGAGCGGGAGACGGGAATCGGACCCGCGACCAACAGCTTGGAAGGCTGTGACTCTACCACTGAGTTACTCCCGCTTGCTTGCCCGGACCGAACGACTGGCGAGACCGGCTTGCTGCTGCACTTCTCCAAACTTTGGAGCTGATGATCGGGATTGAACCGACGACCTCTCCCTTACCAAGGGAGTGCTCTACCGACTGAGCTACATCAGCCCTGCTCCAGCGAAAACGACGCCCCGCCTGCTCCGCGACTCGACCGTCCGCCAAACCTAAACTCCACGCCGCCCCAACAGCACGATCCGCACAGCAAACCCCGCGAGAATGGCCAGCACCACGGCGCGGGTCTTGCCCGTGTTCATAGTAGCCCATGCCAGCGCACCAATAAAGGCCAGTATGGCTAAAGCCACCCACGTCCGGCGCGCGCCTTCAATCCGCACGAGGCCTGAAATCTTTGGTGCACAGGGGAGGATTTGAACCTCCGTAGCTCCTAGGAGCGGCAGATTTACAGTCTGCTGCCATTAACCACTCGGCCACCTGTGCCCTTTGTTTACTGCTGTTCTTGCTTTCCACCCTCAACCGAAACGGGCACGAGTCAACGCATGCTCATACCGCCACGGCATCCATCCTGCCGCCGGCCTGCGATTCACTTGTGTGTGGAGCTGGCGAAGGGACTTGAACCCCCGACCGTCTGATTACAAATCAGATGCTCTACCAACTGAGCTACGCCAGCCTACCCCCCGGGCGCGGCCCATCGGCTTCCGACCCATTGTCCGTTCCAGCTTGTGTACGAAAACTGAGGCTAGCACACCGGAGGGCAAGCTGCAATCTCCAGCTTGCCTTCGATCCAGGACCGAGTGCCGGAATGGAACTAAGCGAATCTACGCCCTCCGAGCCTCTCCAGACTCCCCCACCGTTTCGGGCCCTCTCTCCCGATCCTCCGCTCTTGCCGATAACCCAGCGGAGATCTCCGATTCACTTGGAAGTGGCCGGCAACTCGTGTCAAATCCATGCAACTCCAGACCGCCAGGCTACCGCACCCGCGCTTCCCTAGGCAGACTCGCGTACTCTGATCTTTCACAAGGGGATTTCCCCCAAAGGAGCCTTC
>CAXTSA010000414.1:0-2689 GCA_964246755.1 uncultured Acidobacteriaceae bacterium | reverse complement strand
CCACAGTTTAAACGGAGTGGCCGCCGGGTTCCTCGGGATGTGCGATGTGAGGGGAAAGGAGGGGCGCCGGGCAACAGTGGTTTAATAGAGGGTGCCGCGCCGCACGGCTGTGCGCGCCATGCTCTGTCGTTGCAGTTTCGCCGTTTTTGGAGGCACACAAGCTTGTTTCAGCACCGCCGCCGGTTTTTCGCTTCTGCGCTCTTTCTCGCAAGTGCAGCTACTGTTTCGCTCGCCGCCCATGCGCAGGCGGGCACGGGCCTGCCGCCGCAGCCACCACCACCCCCCGAGACGGCGCCGGCGCCCGCGCCCCCCCCCCGGGCGGGGCCCCCGGCCCGCGCCCCCCCCCCCCCCCCCCCCGTGGGCCCCGGCGCCTGCGCCGATCACGAACCAGCCTGAGCAGCAGGCGGCTCCACAGACGCAGCAGCAGCGTGCGCAGATTCTGCGTGACGCGCAGGCCCGAGTGCAGGCGCGCCGGCGTTTGCGCGAGCAGGGCATCGAGCAGGAGACTTACTCGCATAAATACGAGTTGTACGCCGGCGGAGGCTACCTGCGTTTTCGCCCAGGTACGAATCTGCAGCACAACACCGAGGCGGCCTGGAATGCGGGGGTTACGGAGTGGATCCGCCCCAAGCTAGGGATAACGGGCGATGTGCGCGGGTACTACGGCACGGCGATCACCGATAATTTCGAGTTCCAGGTTTACAAGCCTTCCATCAGCCAGTACACGTTCATGGCTGGTCCGCAGTACCGCTTTTACCAGAGCCAGCACTGGGACTGGAACGCGCAGGTGCTGGCCGGGGTGGCGCATGGGAACTTCTCTACCGGGCTCGGCTCACTCGAGGGGGCGAATGTGGGGCTGTACCCGGACGGCAATACTCTGGCCGTCAGCGTGGGCGCGGCGGTTGACTATAACCTGAGCCCTTCGCTTGCTGTGCGGCTGATGCCGAACTACCTGCTGACGAATTTCGGCAGTGAGATTCAGCATAATCTGGGCTTCACAGTGGGGGGTGTGTATCGCTGGGGGCGGCAGTAGGGCGAGCTTCGGCCGAGTTGTGCGAGCGAGGGACGATCGCAGATGCTTTGGGAAGCGCTCCTGCCTCGCTCAGGGTGACCCCTTCCCTCGCGGAGCGCCTTGCGACGCTTCGGCCGGGCGTGGGTCACAGAACGATGCGGGAGATGCCGTAGGCCACGGCCAGAAGCCCGACGAGGATGAGTATGGCGCGGCGGCCGAGACCGGCTACGCGCTGCCTGCCCCATTTGCTTGCCGGCGGCATGGCGAGGGCGGGCGGGTGGTCTTCGGCGATGCCGCGCAGCATTACTCCCGTAAGAACCAGGTACAAACCGGCCAGCAGGCAAACCCAGTGCGAGAAGTTCGATGAAAGATGCATGGCGCGCCGCCTACTGTGATCCTGCCGGCGAGCTCACTTGCCGGTCCGTCGATCGCGCTCGCGTGCCGCATCGAGCGGATACTGGGGCTCGGTCATGCGCGCGGGGTCCAGGATTTCGGCGATCTCCTCTTCGCTCAACAGCTTTCGCTTGCGGGCCAGCGCGACGATGGACTCACCGGACGCCACTGACTCTTTCACGATCTCCGCTGCCTTCGCGTAGCCAATATACGGGTTGAGGGCGGTGGCAAGCGAGACTGTTTTTTCGCTGTACTCGACACAGCGGGAAACGTTGGCGGTGATGCCCGCGACGCAGCGTGTATCGAACTGTCGCAGGGTGTTGGCCAGGATGGTGATGCTTTCAAGGGTGTTGAGCGCCATGGTGGGCATCATGACGTTGAGCTCGAGCTGGCCGGCCTGCACAGCCATGGCGGTCGCTGTGTCGTTTCCGATCACTTGGAAGCCGACCATCGCGACCAGCTCGGGGAGGACGGGGTTGATTTTGCCCGGCATGATGGAGGAGCCGGGCTGGAGGCTGGGCAGAAAGATCTCGGCGAAGCCGGTGTTTGGGCCCGAGGAGAGCAGACGGATGTCGTTCGAGATACGGATGGCCTCAAGCGCGATGCCGCGCAGGGCTGCGCTTACCTCGGACATGCAGGCGTTGGACTGCATGGCCCAGCGCATGTCGGCTGCGGGAGTGAGTGTTTGGCCGGTGAGACGGGCGAGCGCCGCGACGGCCCTGGCGCGGTAGTCAGGGTGGGTGTTGATGCCTGTGCCGACGGCGGAGCCGCCGAGGCCCAGCTCGCGCAGGGATTCGGCGGCGAGGGCGAGGAACCGGCGCCCTTTCTCGATGGCGAGGCCGTAGGCGGCGAACTCCTGGCCGAGGCGGATGGGCACGGCGTCCTGCATGTGCGTGCGCCCGGACTTCATGATCCCGTCGAACTCTGTGGCTTTGCGTTTGAAGGTTTGGGCGAGCCCGTCGAGTGCGGGGTACAGCGTTTCGAGCGCGAGCAGGGTGGCGACCCGCATGCCTGTGGGAAAGACATCGTTGGTGGACTGCCCGTAATTGACGTGGTCGTTGGGGTGGACGCGGTCGTACCGGCCCAGGCTGCCGCCTAGGAGCTGGTTGGCGCGGTTGGCGACGACCTCGTTGGTGTTCATATGAAAGCTCACGCCGGCGCCGGCCTGGAAGACGTCGACGACGAACTCGCGATCCCAGGTGCCTGCCCCGCCCTCAGTCCCGGCACCGATGATTGCGTAGGCGCGCGCGGGGTCGAGGGTTTCGAGCTCGCGGGTGGCGGGGG
>CAXTSA010000413.1:0-2714 GCA_964246755.1 uncultured Acidobacteriaceae bacterium | reverse complement strand
AGTCTGACCTGACGTTTGTCCTCGGATGCAATCCCAAGTCCGTCAATCTCATCGTCAACGGCAAGCAGGGGATCAGCCCAGCCATGTCGAAGGCGTTGGGGCAGGCGCTTGGAATGCCGCCCGATCACTTTGCCAACCTACAACGAGCCTACGATCTAGCCACGGCTGGCGAACCGGACCCGAGCGTTTCGGCGAGAGCCAACATGATGCGAACGTACCCGATTCGGGAAATGGTGCGGCGCGGCTGGCTGAAGCCAGCAAGCACGGACGACCTCGGCAATCAGCTTTCCCGCTTTTTCGAGACGAACGACCCGCAGAGCATCCCCTACTTGGCACATGCCGCCTACAAGAGCGGGTATGAGGAAGCGGATACGACCCCCGCTCAACTCGCCTGGCTTTACCGTGTGAGGCAAATCGCAAAGGCGCTTGCCGTGCCGCGCTACTCGCAAGCCGCCCTTACCAAAGCCGTCGTTCAGATGCGCGAGCTGTTAGCGGCTCCGGAGGAAGCGCGGCACGTTCCGCGCCTCCTCTCCGAGTGCGGTGTGCGTTTCGTGATCGTGGAGGCGTTGCCTCAGTCCAAGATCGACGGTGTGTGCTTTTGGCTGGACGATCATTCTCCGGTCCTCGGCTTGACGACCCGCTTTGACCGCATCGACAACTTTTGGTTCGTGCTACGGCACGAGTGCGAACATGTTTTGCGGGGGCATGGAAAACGTTCAAAAAAAGGGATGTTTGATGCCGACCTGAAAACAGGGCTGGCGGACGCTCCAGGGGCTTCCGAAGAAGAACGGCAAGCTAATGAAGCGGCAGCGCAGTTCTGTGTGCCGCAAGACAAGATGACCTCGTTTATTCTTCGCAAAAACCCGTTTTTCTATGAAAAGGATGTCGTCGCTTTTGCTAAGCTCAATGGCGTTCATCCCGGTTTGCCCGTGGGGCAAATCCAACATCGGCTACAGCGGTATGACTACCTCCGCAAATATCAGGTCAAGGTTCGAGAGCATGTAATCCCCAGTGCAATCGTGGACGGGTGGGACCGTCCGTTTCATTCTGACTGAGGGTGCGATGACAACGCAAGCCGAACATTTTCAGGTGCTTTGGCGGGAGTACGAGCGCGAGCACGATCACGCGCCGGCAAGCTCCCGAGAGGTTGTTGATTGGGCACTCGGCTTGGGGAGGCTGGAGTTACCGCGGGTTGATCCGCGCGATGTGCTTGCCGACCAACTGTCTCGTGAGCTGCGCGAAGAGTACGATACCGACGCACAAGGACGGCGGTTCCGGGTCAACCACGCGATCCGGGTGATGAGGGACGGCGTTCAGCTTACGATTTGGGGCATCCTTGGCGCCGCCTCACACGGTCACATGCAACGCGCGTTCACTCAGCGCCGCGAACAGGTCATCGGTGACCTTGTTCAGCTTCAGGTCGATGTTGAAGTTTACAATGAGCGGACGCCGCACGAAGAGCCTATCCAGCTCATCTTGGACTTCTCAGACGACGTTGCTGAGCGACGGGCGGGTTAGCCCTCGCTCTTCCTCCATCGGGCCTCGGCGGCTGTTCTGGCAATCTCCGCACGCTGTGCGTCTGACAGCCGAACAGTTCGAGCTGCCGCTCCCTTCTTCGCACGCTGAAGGACGGGCTGAGAGGGCAGATCTTCCGTCTCCTCCCCCGTCGCCAAGCGCATCACCTTCACGGCGTTTCCGACAAGATCGGCAGGGCGTTTCTCCCCGCGTGGTCCCTTGGGCATCGTCGCCTCCCGTTGCCTTAACGTGCTACGCCGGGCAGGTGCTTGAGGACAAGCAGCATCGGAAGCGGGCCGGATGAGGGCCAATTTCAAAGTGAGACACTACCGCGGAACCGCGTGGTTTGACTTGATCTTGTGCAGGGCCGCATTCTTCCCCGTCCGGTCCAGCCTCCCATCCGGCACCGGACACACCCAGCGTGGCCCGAGGACAGCCCGACGATGATCCCTTCGCTGATGCCGACCTACACCCGTGCCGACCTCGCCTTCGAGCGGGGCGAGGGCGCCTGGCTGTACACGGCGAACGGGCGACGATTCCTCGATTTCGGCGCCGGCATCGCCACCTCCTCGCTCGGCCACGGCCATCCGCACCTGGTGGCGGCGATCGCCGAGCAGGCGGCCCGGGTGATGCACGTGTCCAACCTGTACCGGGTGCCCCAGGCCGAACGCCTAGCCGCGCGCCTGGTGGAGGCGTCATTCGCCGACAGCGTGTTCTTCTGCAACTCGGGCGCGGAAGCGAACGAGGGCATGGTCAAGATGATGCGCCGCGCCCAGGCCGCCACCGGCCACGGCGAGCGCACGCGCATCATCTGCTTCGACGGCGCCTTCCACGGCCGCACGCTGGCGATGCTGTCGGCCACCGGCAACCCCAAGTACCTGTCCGGCTTCGGCGAGCCGGCGCCCGGCTTCGACCACGTGCCGCTCAACAACATGAACGCGGTCCGCGACGCGATCGGCCCCGGCACCGCCGGGATCATGATCGAGCCGATCCAGGGCGAGAGCGGGGTGAACGCCGCCACCGTGCGCTTCCTGCGCGAGCTGCGCGCCGCCTGCGACGAGTTCGGGCTGCTGCTCGGGCTGGACGAGGTGCAGTGCGGCATGGGCCGCACCGGCCGGCTGTTCGCGCACGAGTGGGCGGAAACGCGGCCGGACGTGCTCACCTCGGCCAAGGGCATCGGCGGCGGCTTCCCGCTCGGC
>CAXTSA010000412.1:0-2715 GCA_964246755.1 uncultured Acidobacteriaceae bacterium | reverse complement strand
GCCTTGAGGCGCGCCGGGGTAAGGCCGCCGTTGATCTGGTAGGGGTCATAGACGACCATGTCGGTCAACGGAATGCCCATGGCATGGGCGGTGTTGCGGCCGAGGTGCTGGTCGGGCAGGAAGAGGATTTTCTCGGCGCGGGCAAAGGCCCACGCAAAGGCCGCGCGGGCGTTCGACGAGGTGCAGACCAGGCCGCCGCGCTCGCCGCAGAAGGCCTTAATCGCGGCGGTCGAGTTCATGTAGGTCAGCGGCATGATGCTGCCGGGTAAGGGTGCAGGGTTTAGGGCGGAGGGTTCAACCGGCTCCGGCGCAAGGCCAGCCACCGACGCCTCGGTCGAGCCAATCAGCCCGGAGGCCATCAGGGCGTCCCAGCAGTCTTCGACCTGGCCGATCTCCGCCATATCGGCCATGGAGCAGCCGGCGTTCAGGTCGGGCAGGATGACCTGCTGATCGGGTCTTCCAAGAACATCGGCGGATTCGGCCATGAAGTGGACGCCGCAGAAGACGAGATATTTGGCCGCGGTTTCCGCGGCGATTTTCGAAAGTTTGTAGCTGTCGCCGGTGAAGTCGGCGAAGCGGATGACCTCGTCGCGCTGGTAGTGGTGGCCGAGCAGAACGGCTGTGTCGCCTAACTTGGCGCGGGCTTTTGCGATGCGATCGTCCATGGAATGGTCGGGCAGGACGAGATAGTTCTCAAGCGAACACGCCTCCGCTGCGTTGGGAGCAGGGGCAATTTCCTGTGCTTGCCGAGACACGACTTCTTGAGACACGACTTCTTCAACCAGTACGCTCACGTCAGTGTTCCGCCTTCAGTCCGCCTCTTTTAGGAAGGGCAGACGGGGATGTTGAAAGCATGTGTGCCGGTCGCAGTGGCTTCGCGAACTTCCAAGCCACGGGGATGTTGCGACCCTTGCATTAACAGATGCAGCCTGGACCGTTGCGATGCAGAGAGGAGGCCCGGGTAGTTCCGTTACGGGAAGTTTAAACCAGGCGGGCGCGTGTCCGTCTTCGCGACAGCCCGAACTGCCCGTTCCATCGGGTATCATCAAGGGCGATGAACCTGGGCGAACCGATCTTCGTTTGTGCTGCTCGGGCCCAAGAGGACCTCGGAGCTGGCGCGCCAGGTCGGCAAGCTGATGGCGGAGTTCCGCAAGGCGTCGAACGACTTCAAGTTCCAGTTCAACGAGGAGATGCGCGTCTCCGACCAGCAGGAGCAGCAGAAAAAGCAGGAAGCCGAGCGGGCCGCGTTGGGCAGCGGCGTGCCGGCCGAGAACAGCATTCTGCCGCCCCCAGGCGAGGCGCTTGCCGCGGGCGAAGTGAGCGAGCCGGTGCCCTATGCGGTTTCAGCGGTTTCGGCGACGACAGGGGACGAGAGCCCGGTCGAAGACCATCCGCTGCTCCGGGTGGATGTGATTCCGCCGATGGACGGAAGCCCGGCGGACCAGACCTCGGCGACCGCGGTGATGCCTGCGGAGGGCCAAGTTTCCGGCCAGGTTTCCGGCCAGGAGCTCGGCCAGGTTGGTAAGCAAGAGGAAGAACGCGCGTCGGTGCACCATGGCTGATCTGCCGTTCAACGCGGACGAAGCGGTCGACCGGGCGCGCACCGCGGTGACCGAACGGGTGGAGCTGCCGGGCATGAGCCTGATGGAGCACCTCAACGAGCTCCGCAAGCGCTTTATCCACGTGGTCGTAGCGCTGGTACTAGCGTTTTTTGTTGCCTACGGGTTTCACGAGCGCATTTTCGCGTTCATGCAGCAACCTATTACGTTTGCGCTCCAGCAACACCACCTGGACACGCGCCTGATCATCCACAACCCGGTAGACGGCTTCAACCTGTACCTGAAGCTCTCCTTCATGGCGGGGGCCCTGCTGGCGGCACCGTACATCCTCTACCAGCTATGGCTGTTTATCTCGCCGGGGCTGTACAAGCATGAGAAGCGGTATGTCTGGCCGTTCATGCTGGCCACGGTTTCCCTGTTTTTCGGGGGCGCCTTCTTCGGCTATCGCTACGTGTTTCCGGGCTCGCTCAACTTTCTTTTCTCGTACAGCAGCAGGTTTCTGCCGCTGATTGAGATCAATGAGTACACAAGCCTGTTCCTGACAGTCGTTCTCGGTCTCGGCATTACTTTTGAGCTGCCGATCCTGGTCATGTTTCTGTCGCTGTTCGGCATCGTCAGCCCGAAGTTCCTGTGGAAGAACATCCGCTACGCGATCCTGATCATTTTCGTGATCGCGGCGATCATCTGCCCGACTCCAGACGTCATCATGATGTGCGTCTTCGCGTCACCGATGCTGCTGCTGTACGTGGTCAGCATCGGGGTTTCGTACATGGTGCATCCCGCACGGCGGCGGGCTCTCAAGGAAGCGGCGAAGTAGGGCTTCCGGCGCGCGGGGCGGACGCTTCGCTTTGGAAGGAAGCGATTGGCGCAGGACGGCTCGTCAAAATCAGCTGCGCGCAAAAGGGAGTGTCGGATGCTATCTCGGCTACTGCGTTGGAACAACGGCATCGCGATGCTGATCGTTGCGGTCTGCGCGACCTCGCTCGCGGCCGGGCACGCTCCCTCGAGTGGGAAGAACAGCTTTGACGGCGCAAAGGCGCTCAGTTACACACGCAGCTTCGTCACCGAGACAGGGCAGCGCTACAACGGCAGCCCGGGGCTTGAAAAGGCACAGGCGGCGCTCAAGAGCTTTTTTGCACACGACCAGTTGCAGGAG
>CAXTSA010000411.1:0-2716 GCA_964246755.1 uncultured Acidobacteriaceae bacterium | reverse complement strand
GACCCGGCTCGATCTCATAGCCCAGCTTCCTGAGCTGGAGGGTGAGCGCCGATTGGTACACAGCGGTGGCATAGTTCTGGGTCTCAAAGAGAGCCTGAGGTTGGAGGGCGCGGGTTGACCCGTCCGCACGCTCGGTCACATTGAAGATGACGGCATGGGTGTGAAGCTGGGGCGCGGCGTAGCCGTGCACAGGCCGGGCGGTATCATGCTCGAACTTCGCGGCGATGAACTTGCCGGTCTGCTCGTCGGGATTGTTCCCGCCGATGCGCGCGTGCGTGTACTTCTCGAGCTCTTCAAGTGCGGTGGTCACAGCAGCCCGGTGCGCATCCCTGACGCGGTCGTCGCCGCCCACCAGGGCTGTCAAGGAAACCGACTTGGGCGCGGAGAAGGTGGCATCCCATCCGGCCCGGTGTTCGACCGGCTTTACCGTCTCGCCTTCGGCGTTTGTATACTCTTGGCCGTCCCTGTGCTTCACCATCTGCGCTTCCGTGTGCGGGTGCTTGCCCTCGGTCAGGCGGGAGAACTCCAGCGGCGTAACCTCAGCGGACAGGCCAAGGGAGGCGGCAAGTCTGCCCTGCCATTCGCCTTTCACGGTGTTGTCCTGCTTGTAGTAGCTCTGCGCTTCGCTCGTGTACTCCAGCTTGTGATAGCTCTGCGCCTGAGCTGCATTGATCGCCTTGGAGATAGTCAGCATTAGAGGATGTTCCGCTCCTCGACAGCGAGAGTGACCTGCTCATCCGTAACGGCTAGTACCTCCGGGACGCCACGCCCGGCTTGCTCCACCGGCTTCGCTCTTAGGGTTGCAGGCTCCGTCTGCCACACGGGCACTGCAGGCTTTGCCGCTGCCGGTTGCTCTGGTTCGTCAAGCCCCACCGGGGCCAAAGGGTTGAACCACATCTTGTGTTCCGGGATGAGGCGCGGCTCGAGCGCCTTTGCAATCTTTGGAAGATTCAACGACGAAAAAGAGAAGCGGGACACATAGTTGTTGATCTTCACGAAGGCGTGCAGGTCGGGCAGACCTTCCACCTCGGACTTCATCACCAACGGCTCAATCTGCCGGTCCAACGTGAAGCTCTTGCCCTGCCGCTTGCCGTCCGCAACGGTCTCGCGAACGCGCTCGATCTCTACCTCGCCAATCAACTCCGCTGCCCACTTCGCGGCATTCGGCTCGGCGGTACGGAGGATGAACTTGGTCGTCGGTTGCGACAGCATCACCTCGGCAAGATGGCCGTAGATGGTCTCAAGCTGTGCCTTACCCTGATAGCCGAAGACGATCGGGTTCTCACTCTTGCGGCCTTTCGTCAGCGCTGTATGGAACTGCGGAAGGCGCTGCAAACTGGCCAGCTCGTCGATCACCAGCCACACCTTCTTCTGTCCTGGCTTGGGCTTCGTGAGAAGACGCAGCACCAGCAGGTCAATCCAAAGCGAATGCAGCGGACGCAAGGCGTCTTGCTCCGCCTCGGTGGACGTGAGGAAAATCCAGCCCTCGCGCTTGTCCGCCAAGTCGGTAGCACACCATTCGCGCTCATCAGCTTCGGTCCGGCTCGGCAGCAGCCGAAGGCTGTCGGCGACGAGACCCAAAGAGGCAAGCACGCCGCTCCGCTGCTGAGGAGCGTCCTTGGGTGCGAAGTTTGCCAGCTCGGTTCCTTTCAAGCGTTGGTCGATCTCCCTCTCGTCGGACATCCATGCGACCAGCTGCTCCGGTGAAGGCTTGTACTTCAGCAGGTGAGCGAAGATTTTCTGAGGCGTATCGGTGAAAAACTCCCCACGCTTGTCCTCTCGCGGCTGGTACATGGAGGCCGCGATGGTCCGCGCCTCGGCAGGATTCCGCAGCTCACTCGATGGTGTCCAGTATGGAGCGCGGCGGTCTAACGGGTTCAGAATCCAGTCGCCCCGTCCCTCCTTGTAGAAACTCTCGGTAAACTCCCCGGCTGGGTCGTAGACGATAGCAATCTCGCCCCGGTCCGCAATCTGTTTGAGAAGCTGTTTGATCAGCGTGGACTTGCCCGTACCGGTGTCGCCCATGATCTGGATGTGCTTGGGCTCCGCACTCTTTGGGATGCGGAGAAGCGTGTGCCTGCGTGGAAACGAAGTTCGTTCAGAGGTCTTGATGGCAAGGCCATCAGCCTTCAAAGCCTTATTGAACTTGGTAGGCGTCGTCATGATCGGCCCCTTCAAACGGCGACCGTATTTCAGTTCCCGGAAGCGCTTTACGTCCGCGCGACTGGCAACTATTAAGCTGGTCATTAGGACAAACAAGCCCTCGGTGAGTGGCACCTGGTAGATGCCCATCAGGCCTTGTCCTCTGAACACAGCATCGCGCAACCACCGGCTCAGGCTTATATCGTTGTAGTCGCGTTCTACACCCCTGAAGTAGACAAGATAGCCGCCGCTCCTAGCGACCTCGGAAAGAGTGACAGGGACAGCGGCACCGTTCGGGAGCCTGGCATCGCCGCTACTGAAGTCGGCCGGCAATGCTAGTCGCGGCGTGGCCTTGCCGCCTCCGATGTAGAGCAGTCGGTACTTGCCGTGCTGTTTGAGGGCGGCTCCGATACTCGCTCGGACATAGGTTGCTGTATATGTCCGGCGAAGGGCTGTTTCGGAGAAGCGAAGGTGCTGCCAGACGAAGAACACTGTTGCGAACACAGCGAGCCCAAGTGCGCTGAACGTGTAGATCGGTGCGTGTGGAGGCCAGTCAATGCTCTCTTTGCGGCCC
>CAXTSA010000410.1:1273-2718 GCA_964246755.1 uncultured Acidobacteriaceae bacterium | reverse complement strand
CTTCAACCCACCCCGCCGCGTTCCGCACGGGGTCACGTTCATCGGCCGCTTGTTCGATGAGGGCACAATCGCAAATGCCGGCCTCGCGATGGAAAAGGCCATGGACGTCGCCAACGAACGTCCGAAAGGATTCAGTTGATGCGCAATCTCCTGCTCGCACTTCCACTGCTCCTCGCTTCGTGCATTCTCGCGCAGCAAGCACAGCAGAAAACGCTCGGAGTTCCCCGCGCCGCGCACGGCACCGAGTACGACCTCAGCAAATACCCGCACGGCGTCTCCGCAAGCTACACGGCGCGCAACTTCCACTTCACCGACGGCGAGCAGCTTCCAACGATGCGCCTGCACTACGTCACGCTCGGCCAGCCGCACCGCAATGCCGCGGGCCGCGTCGACAACGCCGTGATGATCCTGCATGGCACCGGCGGCTCGGCCGCGCAGTTCCTGGGCCCCGCATTCGCCGGAGTGCTCTTCGGCCCGGGGCAGTTGCTCGATGCGGCGAGGTACTACATCATCCTGCCCGACGGCATCGGCCACGGCGACTCGTCGAAGCCCAGCGACGGCCTGCACGAGCGCTTCCCCAAGTACGACTACGACGACATGGTGCGCGCCCAGCACCTGCTGCTCACCGACGGCCTGCACGTCGATCACGCGCGGCTGATCCTCGGTACCAGCATGGGCTGCATGCATGCCTTCGTCTGGGGCGAGATGTTCCCGAGCTTCCCCGACGCGCTGATGCCGCTCGCCTGTCAGCCGGTCGAGATTGGCGGACGCAACCGCATGACCCGATCCATGGTCATGAACGCGATCAAGCAGGACCCCGGGTTTCACAATGGCGAGTACGCGCAGGAGCCCGTCGCGGGCCTGCGCCACGCGGAGGAGATCGTCCTGCTGATGGGCTCAAGCCCTCTCCAGATGCAGGAGCACGAGCCCACCCGCGACGGCGCCGACGCGTACCTGAAGGACCGCCTGGACCGGGGTGTTGCCGGCCTGGACGCGAACGACATGCTGTACCAGTTCGACGCCTCGCGCAACTACAACCCGTATCCCAAGCTCGCCACTATTGCCGCGCCGGTGGTGCAGATCAACTCGGCCGACGACTTCATCAACCCGCCCGAGCTGCACATCTCCGACCGCGCGATCCATCTCCTTCCGCATGGCCGGTTCGTGCTGCTGCCCATCACCCGAGCACACCCGCGGGCACGGTACGCACACCTTGCCGGCAATCTGGCAGGGGGAGCTCAAGCAGCTTCTGGACGCGTCGGCCCCGAAGCCGTAGAAGCGGTCGAAGCGACGCCCCGAAACGGAGCGCGAGATTGCCGCCGAGACAATCGATAGACTCGCCTCTCCCGTTTTGGAACTCCGTAATTTTTTTGACAAGCAAGCCGCTGGCATAAAGCTGAGCGATTGCTTAGACTCGGGGCTGCGTATGTAGAAGGTCTGGGGAA
>CAXTSA010000410.1:0-1263 GCA_964246755.1 uncultured Acidobacteriaceae bacterium | reverse complement strand
ATCATGAGCAGGGCAGGAGTTTTCAGCGCGTGGATGCTGGTCGCGGCGCTCGCGGCAGGAGCGGCATTCGCGGATGCGCAAACCGCAGGAGCGCACGGGCGCAAAGGAGCGAGTGCATCGAAAGCGCCGCAAAACAAGTCTCAGAACCAGCCCCAGAACCAGCCTCAGAACCAGCCTCAGAACCAGCCTCAGAACCAGCCCCGGAATCAACCCTGGATGGACCGGAGCCTCTCCCCCGACGCCCGCGCCGCGCTCGTCCTCAAGCAGATGACGCTCGAGGAAAAACTCTCGCTGCTGCACGGCAACGGCATGGCCCATGAGGCGCAGTGGCAAATGCCCCTCACCGCGCAGTCGAACGGCGGCGCCGGCTATATCGCGCCCATCGCGCGGCTCGGCATCCCGGCCATCGACGTGTCCGACGCAGCCTACGGCGTGCGCTCCTCCGGGGCCAACGGCCGCTACTCCACCGCGCTGCCCAGCAACCTGGGCGCGGCCTCCAGTTGGGACCGCTACGCCGCGTATGAGTACGGCGACCTGATCGCCCGCGAGTTGCGCGCGCAGGGCTTCAACATGTCGCTCGGTGGCGGCGTCGATCTCACACGCGAGCCCCGCAACGGCCGCACCTTTGAGTACCTGGGCGAGGATCCCGTGCTCGCCGGAACCCTCGTCGGCCAGCTCATGACGGCTGAGAAGAACGAGCACGTCGTCTCTGACATCAAGCACTACGCGATCAACGATCAGGAAGCCGGCCGCAACATCGTCAATGTGGTCATCTCGAAGCGCGCCATGCGCGAGTCGGACCTGCTCGCCTTCCAGATCGGCATCCGCGACGCCGAACCCGGCGCGGTGATGTGTGGTTACAACCGCGTCAATTCGCTCTACGACTGCGAAAACGACTACCTGCTCCGCGACACCCTCAAGCGAGACTGGAAGTTTCCCGGCTTCGTCATCTCCGACTGGGGCGCCACGCACTCGACCGTCGCCTCCTCCCACGCGGGCCTCGACCATGAGCAGCCGGTCAATCAGTTCTACGGGCCGGCACTCAAGAAAGCCGTCGAGAGCAAAGAGGTTCCGCTCGCGGAGATCGACGACCATGCCCGCCGCATGCTCCGCTCTTACTTCGCCGATGGCGTTTTCGACTACCCCGTGCAGAAGGGTGTGGTCGAGGTGGAGCGCGACCTCGACGTCGCGCAGCGTATCGAGGAAGGCTCCATCGTGCTGCTCAAAAACGAGCACAACCTGCTTCCGCTCGAAGACGCGCGC
>CAXTSA010000409.1:0-2722 GCA_964246755.1 uncultured Acidobacteriaceae bacterium | reverse complement strand
ATGGACGACCAGGGGCGAGTGCTGCTGCCGCAGATTTTGCGGGAAGGGGCGAAGCTGGCGGGGGATGTGGTGGTGTTCGGGATGCAGACGTACCTCGAAGTCGCCAACCACGAAAGCTTCAAGCAGAACATGGAAGCGAACCCGCTGACCGAGGAAGACCAGCAGGCGTTAGCGGATTTTGGGTTGTAGAAGGCTCCGAGGGGCCGGGCATATGCAGGAACGCGGTGAGCGGCATGTGCCAGTTCTTTTTGAAGTTGCGATGCGGTATTTAGCGATGCGCCCCGGCGGCACGTATGTGGACTGCACGCTTGGGTTCGCCGGGCATGCGAGCGGGATGGCACGGGCGCTCGGAGGCGAAGGGCACCTGATCGGGTTCGACCGGGATCCTGAAGCGCTCGAGCTGGCCAGGGCGAGGCTCGAGGAGCTCCGGCAGGAGCTGGGTGACGCGATGCCGAAGTGCACGCTGCACCATGCGGAGTTTAGCCGGATTGAGGAGTTTGTCGAGCCGGGCGGGTGCGACGGGATCCTGGCGGACTTCGGCACAAGTTCCATGCACCTGGACCAGGCGCATCGCGGATTCAGTTTTCAGGCGGACGGGCCTTTGGATATGCGGATGAACTCCGACCAGGCGCTCACCGCCGAACAAGTGGTAAATCAGGCGGACGAAAACGATCTCGCCAACCTGATTTACGAATTCGGAGAGGAAAGGAGGTCGCGGAGAATCGCCAGAGCCATTGTCAGGGCTCGGCCTTTACACACAACGGCACAACTGGCCGGAGTGGTAAAGGCCGCAGCCCCAACAATGAAGAGCGAGAAGATTCACCCGGCGACCAGGACTTTTCAGGCGCTTCGAATTCACGTGAATGGAGAGCTGGACGAGATCAAGGCGCTGCTTGGGAGCGCGCCGGGGCTGCTGAAACCGGGCGGCCGGCTGGTGGTGATCTCGTTCCACTCGCTTGAGGATCGACTGGCGAAAGATGCCTTACGCGCAGGCAGGGACGCCGGGATGTACGAGGTATTGACGCCGAAGCCGGTGACGGCGGGCGAAGAAGAGGTACGAGGGAATCCGAGGAGCCGCAGCGCGAAGCTGCGGGCAGCGGAAAGACGCGAGAGAGGCGAAAAGTTTGAGCCACGCGGAAGAAAGCGGGGCCAGTAGAGATCGGGCCAGGTTGTCCTGCCGATGTACCAGGCGAAAGTAAACCCACGTAGGACCCAACCGCGCACCACCCCCTTCCATGCACAGCGATCTGGCCCGATCGCACGAAGGGGAGAGAAGCAGAATACGAGGACAGCAGTATGGCGACACAGGCGCTGGCGGAAATTTTCGGAATGGCCGGAGCGAGCTCCGCGACCAGTGACAGCAACCCCAGCACACGCTGGATGGCAGAGCAGCGCGCTCGCCGCGGCCCCACGCCTGAGATTTTCTTTACGCGGCGCATGGACAACTCGCGCCTGGTGAAGGCGCAGTGCCCCCAGCGCAAGCGCGAGATGCGCTCCTTCGCGGGCGCGATGGCGATGCTGTTCGCCCTGGTGATGTTTTACGGCTGGCAGCACTACATGTCGATCCAGGCGGGCTATCACGTCGAGACGGAGAAGCAGCAGCTGTCGCAGCTGCAGGAGGCGAACCGCGAGCTGCGGCTGAGCGAGGCGCAGTTGAGCGACCCGGCACGCATCGACCGGATGGCGCGGGGGATGGGACTTGAGCAGCCGATGCCGGGCCAGGTGGTGCGGCCGGATGGAGTGGCGGAAAACGCGGCGCCCGCGCTGGCGATGGCGCGGCCGCTCCCGGTCGGGAGATAGCGGAACCCAGATCTCAAGCGAGCCGTGGGTGATCAAAAGGCAGGTTCTTCGCTGCGCGCAGAAGAACACCTGTAAGCAAGCCGGTTCAGTTGTTGGTCCGGTAAAAGCGGCATGATTTTCGGATTCTTCCGGTTGGCACAGCATTGCCGGGTACCTGGCTAAGATGAGCGCGGCAGGTTTGATGATGGTTTGCGAGAGATTGCGGCCTGGGCAGATGGTGTGCAAATAGGGTGTTTTTCGGCCCATTTTCGACGCAATTTTAGCGCTTAGGCGCGCTCGCGAAAATGCATGTTTCAGAAGATGGGCTTCGGTGTGAAGGCCAAACAATAACTTCGGTACCGTATCGGAAGTTTTGAAGCAAACCGAAGTTATTGACAAACGGTTAGGCTGGAAAGGGCTCTTTTTCCGGAGTTGCCGTTGCGGACCCCCGGTGCTGTGACTCCCATGTGTTGCCTCCTACGATGAAGCGGTTTTCCTTCGCACAAGCGCCGGGCTCCCCTCGCAACATCGCGACGCCGATGCGCCGGCTCCGTGTTGTGATCGCGCTCGCGATCTTCATCGGGTGGGCCGGCTTGATCGGCGGCCGGCTGGTGTGGCTGCAGGTGGTCAAAAGCCCGGAGTGGGTGGCGCGGGCAGCCGTGCAGCAGCAGCGCACCTTCGCGGTGGCGCCGCGGCGCGGCATCCTCTACGACCGCAACCTGCATGAGCTGGCGATGACGGTCTCGGTCGACTCGATTTATGCGGTGCCGGGCGAAATCCCGGCGGAGCGGCGGGGAGAGCTCGCCGCGGCACTGGCGAGCGACGACGAGCCTGCCCTCGTCGATTGCCTGACGCTCTGGCTGACCAACCTGATCCTCGCCGACGCCGACATCCCGGCCCGGATCGCGGCCAAGAACACGCTGCGCTTTCCCGACGCGATGCC
>CAXTSA010000408.1:0-2753 GCA_964246755.1 uncultured Acidobacteriaceae bacterium | reverse complement strand
GCATAAATATGCATGCGACGGGTTACTTCGGTGACGGAGATCGAATCCTCGTACAACTTGCGTGGGATTGACTTTTGCTGTTTTGGCAAATGGTTCGGGTAGAGCTTGGAACTGACGGAGTAGCGGATAGTCACATCTCAACGGCCAGATATGGGCAGCCATGTTGGCGCTTCGGGAGGGGGCCGTTCCATGATAAGCAGGTACATGCGCAGATGAATCGATCAGCAAGGCTTATGTTTGGAAGGCCTGCCGCCTTGAGTCGATCGCAACGGCTTAGACGGAGGGAATCCGGGTTTCGAGACTGGCAGCGGATCGTTGCGCAAACGCTCCTCTGGCGTTCAGGTGACTCGCTACCTTTACAGCGAACTCAGGGGAGACCACACGGATGTGGTGTCTCTAAAGTTCGCTACAGCATTCGAAGCTTGGGGTCGATTCACTGACGTGAGGAAAGAGCAGGTCCTTTGGCGCAAACGCTACGGGCTGCGTTGACGCAAAAGCGCGCCTAACATTTGGGGAGAAGCCCTGCGGCTGAGGAGGACTCGCTCAAGTTGCGACCAACTCATGAGAGACCACGCGAGGTGGCTGGGTTCCCCACGACCTGCATTACCTGTTGACCGAGGACATCATGGACTCGGCATAGCGGGTGCCGGCGGCAGCGTTGGTTGGGGTGATGTCGTCGATTGTGCGTAGCTCCTGCTCCGTGAGGGTGACTTCTGAAGCGGCGGCGTTTTCCTCAAGGTACTTGCGGCGCTTGGTGCCGGGGATGGGAACGATGTCCTGCGCCTGCGCGAGAACCCACGCGAGGGCGAGCTGGGAGGGCTGAACGCCTTTGCGCTTTGCGAGCTCCTGGAGCTTGCTGACCAGGTCGAGGTTGCGGGTGAAGTTTTCGCCCTGGAAACGTGGATTGGATCGGCGCCAGTCGTCGGGTTCGAGGTCGTTTTCGCTTTTGATCTGGCCGGTGAGGAAGCCGCGGCCGAGGGGGGAGTAGGCGACGAAGCCGATGCCGAGCTCACGGGTGAGCTCGAGCAGACCGTCCTCGGGATCGCGCGACCAGAGGGAGTACTCGGTCTGGAGCGCGGAGATGGGGTGGGTTTTGTGGGCGCGGCGGATGGTGTCGGGGCCGGCCTCGGACAGTCCGAGGTAGCGGACCTTGCCGGCCTGGACGAGCGCGGCCATGGCGCCGACGGTTTCCTCGATCGGGACGTTGGGGTCGACGCGGTGCTGGTAGTAGAGGTCGATGGTGTCTGTGCCGAGGCGGCGCAGGCTCCCGTCGCAGCATTGGCGAACGTACTCCGGGCGGCCGCTGATGCCGCGCGCGGAGGGGGCGTTGGGGTCGCGGACGATGCCGAATTTAGTGGCTAGGGTGATTTCGTCGCGCCGGCCTTTGAAGACGCGGCCGAGGAGCTCTTCGTTGGTGTGCGGGCCGTAGGCGTCGGAGGTGTCGAGGAAGGTGATCCCGAGCTCGACCGCACGGTTCAGGGTCGCTACGGATTCAGCTTCGTCGCGGCCGCCGTAGAAGTCCGACATGCCCATGCAGCCGAGGCCCTGCTCGGAGACGGTGAGTCCCTGGCTGCCAAGTTTTCGCTGTTTCTGTGCCATGGTCTTGCTCCTTGCTCTTGCTCTTGAGGGTTGGACTCGTCTGGGGCGGGCGGAGATGCAGGGGAACCGCGGCCCACGCAGAATTCACGGAGCGTTCGCACGGCGGTTCTTCGGCCGGGGTAGGCTAAAGCGAACCGGGGTGCGCTAAAAAGCGGGTTCTTTGGCGCAAGCGCTACCGCTTGGCCCGGGGAACGGTGTGTTTCGCGGCGAGTTTGAGGGAGATGTTCTTGAGCAGTTGCGCTTCACAGAAAGGCGAATCGTTTTGAGCACGTCTATTTTCGTTCTGGAAGATGACACCGACATTGCCCGGCTGGTGGAGCACCATTTGCGTGCGGCCGGCTACGCGCCGCGGCTTTTCCCTGCGCCCGTCCATTTGATTGGGGAGGCGGAACGGGAGGCGCCGGCGCTGTTTCTGCTCGACATCATGGTGCCGGGCGGCGATGGGATGGAGGTGTGCCGCAGGATCCGGGCCAATGCGCAGCTTTCCTCCGTGCCGGTCATTTTCATGACGGCCAAGGCGTCGGAGAACGACCGGGTGCTGGGCCTGGAGCTGGGCGCGGATGACTACATCACCAAGCCCTTTGCGCCGCGCGAGCTGGTGGCGCGGGTCAAAGCGGTGCTGCGGCGGTTTGAGCGTCCGGCGGGTCCGCAGACGGTGCAGTTCGAGGATGTGGTGATCGATGCGGGAGCGATGCAGCTGAAGGTGGGCGGCGAGCTGCGGACGACAACCGCGACCGAGTTTCGTTTGCTGGATTACCTGGCGCGGCACCCGGGAAGGGTTTTCTCGCGGGACCATCTGCTGGACGCGGTGTGGGGCGACGCGCGTTTTGTAACGCCGCGCTCGGTGGATGTCTATGTGCGGAGGATCCGGGAGAAGATCGAGGTGGACCCGGAGAACCCGCGATACCTGAAGACGGTGCGCGGGGCGGGGTACCGGTTCGAGGTGCCGAAAGTGTGAGGAGATTGCGGGCCGGGACCCCCAGGGGGCCGGGTGTGCGCGAGGGGAGTGCACCTGAAGTCCGCTGCAGTTTGTGAGGGTGGGGGCTGATACTTAGCTTAGTGAAAAAGCGGGTCCTTTGGCGCGGAGAGCTATCGCTTCGCTCAGGGTGACACCCTGATGGAAAAGATCGCTGGGTCGGGAGACTAGCATGGGT
>CAXTSA010000407.1:0-2759 GCA_964246755.1 uncultured Acidobacteriaceae bacterium | reverse complement strand
CATTCACATTCCTATTCTGCGGTTTTGTGGATCTGGCCTCAGCGCGGCAACTCTCGGCCGCGCTCCGTTTATAATCGGGCACGATGAAGGCTCATGTCTACGTTGTCTCCAAGCGGACAGTGCTTGACCCACAGGGGCAGGCGATCGGCAACGCCCTGAAAAAACTGGGCCATGCCGGGGTGGAGGACGTGCGTCAGGGTAAGTATTTCATCCTCAGCCTGGATGACGCTCTCGGCGCCGAGGCCGCGAAGGCGGAGGTCGAGCGCATCGGCTCGGACGTGCTGTGTAACCCGGTGATGGAAGAATTTTCGTTTCGGATCGAGTAGGTGTGGCCGGCTTCGACGAAAATGCCTGGGATGTGTGAAGGCGGGGTTTCCCATCTTGCAATGACCGGTTCCATTTTGGGCATAGCAGATCGACGCGAAGCGATTCCGAGGCAAACAGACGCCCGCTTCGCCCTACAATAGGCCCATGTGCGGCATTGTCGGCTATGTGGGCTCCGAGCCCGTTGTCCCGGTCATTTTGGAAGGCCTGCGTCGTCTGGAGTACCGCGGGTATGATTCGGCCGGCATCGCGGTAGGCTCGGCCGGAGCAGAGGGGTTGGCGCTGCGGCGCGCGTCCGGCAAGCTGCGCAACCTGGAACAAGCGATTCGTGAGCATCCGATCTTTCCCGGAGGCGGGGGCACCTACGGCATCGGCCATACGCGCTGGGCTACGCATGGCCGGCCCACGGAAGAAAATGCCCACCCCCATCGCGACTGCTCGGGCCGCCTGGTCGTTGTTCACAACGGGATTGTCGAGAATTATTTGCGTCTCAAGGCTCGGCTCAGCGCCCAAGGCCATGTCTTCCTGACCGAAACCGATACTGAAGTGATTGCGCATCTGGTCGAGCAGGAGTTGAAGGACGGAGGAGGAAGCCTGGCGGAGGCCGTCCGGCGCGCCGCGAAACAGCTGGCCGGCGCCTTTGCCATCTCGGTGATTTCGGCCGACGAGCCGGACACGATCGTGGTCGCGCGCATGGGTCCTCCGGCGGTGATCGGCGTGGGGAAAAACGAGTATTTCGTCGCCTCGGACGTGCCTGGGATTCTGCACCACACGCGCGATTTTTACTTCCTGGCCGACGGCGACCTGGCTGTGCTGACCCGCGCGGGCGTTGCCCTGTCGGACTTTGAAGGTAACGGGGTGAAGCGGCCCATCACCCGCGTCGTGTGGGACCCGATCCAGGCGGAAAAGGGCGGCTACAAACATTTCATGCTCAAGGAGATCTTCGGGCTGCCGCGATCGGTACGCGACACGACCCTGGGCCGCATTTCGCTTGAAACCGGGCGCGTGTTCCTGGAGCAGATGGAGATTACGTCGCAGGAGTTCCGCGCGGCAACGCGGCTCAACATTGCCGCCTGCGGAACAAGCTGGCATGCGGCGATAGTGGGTAAGTTCATGATCGAGCGGCTGGCGCGTTTACCGGTCGAGGTCGACTACGCGAGCGAGTACCGCTACCGCGACCCTATTCCCAACCCGACCGCGCTGGGCCTGCTGATCACCCAGTCCGGCGAGACCGCCGACACCCTTGCCGCGCAACGCGAGATGACGGCCAAAGGCTCGAAGACGATCGCGATCTGCAACGTGGTGGGAGCGGCGGTCGCGCGCGAGGCGCAGGGCGTCCTCTACACCCATGCCGGCCCGGAGATCGGCGTCGCGTCCACGAAGGCGTTCACGGCCCAGCTCACCGCTTTGTTCGTGCTGGCACTGCACCTGGCGCAGGTGCGCGGGACAATTTCGGACGAGGAAAGCCTGCGGCTGGTCACCGAGTTGTCGCTGCTGCCGGGCAAAATCGAATCCATCCTGCGCAGTGTCGACCCGGTCTGCGAGCAGCTTGCCAAGAGCTACTCGACCGCGAGCGACTTTCTCTTTCTGGGCCGCGGTATCCACTACCCGATTGCGCTTGAGGGCGCGCTCAAGCTCAAGGAAATTTCCTATATCCACGCCGAAGGCTACCCGGCGGGCGAGATGAAGCATGGGCCCAACGCGCTGATCGATGAAACGCTGCCGGTGGTCGCGCTGGCGACCCGCGATACGCGCGATGCGGGATCGATGATTCGTTATGAAAAATCGCTTTCGAATATCCAGGAGGTGACGGCGCGCTCCGGCAAAGTGATCGCGGTGACGACCGAGGCTCCCTTCTCGGAGCAGCGCAGTGAGTTCGACGCGGCCGCCGCCGAGTTGGCGCAACTGGTCGACTACGTGATCACCATTCCGCCCGCGCCGGAGCTGCTGCTGCCGGTACTGGAAGTGGTTCCTTTGCAGCTGCTTGCGTACCATATCGCCGTGCGCCGCGGGTGCGATGTGGACCAGCCGCGGAACCTGGCGAAGTCGGTTACGGTGGAGTAAATGGATGGAGTTGCGGAGTAAGCAAGAGGATCGTGGGTGAACTGAGAACGATGCCAGGAGGGTATTCATCAGCGAGGAATTTGCTACGAACAGAGATTTGGTCGTAGTGAAAAATCAGTTCTGGAGAGAATCGAAAGGTCGGAAAGAACTTTCTTGGGAGAGTTTTGTAAGTAGGCGATCAGCTTTCAATGCAAGCAGCGGGCGAATGAAGTCTTGGTCGTCGGCTTCCGTGAGCGCATGAGTTCGCGTGAAGAGCGAGTCAGCGAACTGGAACAGGGCGAACGCCGTCGCGGCGATTGCTCTCCCCTGCAGCTTCTCCCGGCCGAAACTTAGCGGACACGCGCGGCATCTAACTCGAAGGTATAAGGCAC
>CAXTSA010000406.1:0-2760 GCA_964246755.1 uncultured Acidobacteriaceae bacterium | reverse complement strand
GATCGTGGTCGGCCTGCTCCTGCTCATGAGCACGCTCGGCGTACTCAATGTGGACTGGATCGCCCGCGGCTGGCCGGTGCTCCTGCTCCTGCTGGGTGTGTGGCTTCTGATCCGCCGGGCCTCTGCTCCCCCGCCGCCGTATCCCTCCACTCCCTTTCCGCCGGGGCCCTACACGCCGCCGCAGACAAGCGCGCCGCCGGTAGGCCATCCATTCAGCATCAGCCCGTTCGTTGCCCGCGACGAGCCACGCGCCGCGGAGGTGTCCGGAGATGCGCCCGGCGAACCGGCCAGGGAACCGGCGACGCACTCGACCACAAAAGCACCTGCGGACTCGCTTAACGAAGCTCCCAAGGAGGAAAACCGATGAATCCGTTCCTGTTCCGGCGTATCCGCGGCCCCGTCTTTCTCCTCTGCTTCGCGTTCACAGCCATTCTCGCCCAGTGGCACATTCTGTCGTTTGCACGGAGCTGGCCGATCTACCTGCTCGCCGCCGGCCTGCTTCGCTTGTCGGAAGGGGTTCTGCCGTCCCCCGTCTACAGCGCGCCGGCCTTCCCCGGCGCCTCCACCATGCGGCGGCCATCCATCACGTTCGCGATTACGGAGCTGGCCATCGGCGCCATCGCGCTGCTGATCACCACCAATGTGCTCTCGTTCCATTCGTTCTGGCATGTGTATGCCCTGTGGTGGCCGCTGCTTCTGGTCCTGCTCGGGGTGTTGCTGCTCGTCGAGCGCCTGTTCGACCGTGGCGCAAGCCGCCGCTACCCGAGCACAGGCGCCTACCGCAGACCACGGCGAGGCGGCGGGCTGGCGGCGCTCGTGGTGCTGCTCATCCTGCTCGGATTGACGAGTCGCAGCATCCCGTTCGCGGGCATGGATGACTGGCACAACTGGCACGTGGGACCGGATACCGACTGGTCCTTCCTCAACGGCGGCGAAGCGCACGAGAACGACTTGAGCTTCGATCAGCCGCTCGCCCCCGATGCGACCCTGACGGTTGAAAACGCCCATGGCGACCTCGAGATCTCCCCATCGACCGACGGGCGGATCCACGTGGACGCGCACCAGACCGCGCATGTGCCCGACCGCGAAAAAGGGCGTGCCTTCGCGGATTCGAAACCGGTGCTTGCCATTCACGGCGCGGTCGCCACCGTTACGGTGCCGGGCCGCAATGGAGTCGATGTCAAGCTGGTCCTGTCTGTGCCCGAAGGTGTGCTCTGCACGGTGCGCAATCATCGCGGCGATGTCTCGATCTCGGGCCTGCGCCGTCCGCTCACCGTCAACCAGGACCATGGCGATGTCACCCTCGACAACCTGGCTGGCGACGTGCGCCTGGTGATGGACCACGGGGGCGTGCATGCCCGCGCGCTGGCCGGCGATCTCGCTGTCGACGGACGCGCGGACGACATCACGGTCTCCGGCGTGAAGGGCAAAACCCTGCTCCACGGCGAGTTTTTCGGCGCGACCGAAGTGGACGCAGCAGGAGGCCCGGTCGAGTTCCACTCCAACCGCACCCGGCTCGACGCCGCCCGGATGACCGGGCAGTTGTCGCTTGATGGGGAAGACCTGCGCGTCGCCGGCGCGGCGGGCGGCCTCAAAATCGTCACGCGCTCCAAGGACGTGGAGGTGACGGGCCTGAGCGGAGACGCGCAGATCACCGACAGCAACAGTGACATCACCGTCTCCGCAGCCGAACCGCTGGGCGCGTTGACGCTCGCGAACAGCACGGGCAACATCACACTCTCGGTGCCTGCGACGGCGAGCTTCAGCCTGAAGGGAGCTGCCGGAGAGCACGACGAGATCGAGTCGGAGTTCCCCCTGGCGCAGAGCACGGAAAGCGGCGCGAAAGCGATCGCCGGACAGGTCGGGCAGGGAGGGCCGCACATCGAGCTCACAACCGAGCACGGCGACCTGACACTGCGGCGCGGCGCGCGGGACTCTGCCGAGAACGGGAAGCCGGCGCACGTGCGCCGCCTGCGCAGCGACGGCGAACCTTCGGCGCCCGTCGTGCAGTAGGCCTCGTCTCCTGAGTCATCCCGAGTAAGGCGGTAGCCGGGTAACCTGAGAGCCCTAGAGCAGTGCTCGTACACACGTAGAGAGACCAGCGACGCCCAACGTGGCTTTTCCGGCAAGAAAAGCCACACCTCGCCCATACTCGCCCTGGACACCAATACGAGAACTGCCCTAGCGGCTTGCCTCGCCCCCGAGCTGCCAGCGCTCCATCACCAGCGCCGCGACCCGTTCGACCACCTCGTCGAGCGTGAGATTCGTCGAATCGATCCGCACGGCATCCTCGGCGGCCCGCAAAGGGCTCTCCGCGCGCCCGCTATCTCGCGCATCGCGCTCGCGCATGGCCGCCAGCAGGTGCGCGGCTTCGGCCCGCGGCGCCGCTGGAGCTCCACCCTGCGCCAGCCGCCGCTCCGTACGAGCTTCCGGAGAAGCAAACAGGAAAACCTTCAGGCTCGCCTCCGGGAATACCACCGTGCCGATATCGCGGCCTTCCATCACGATCCCCCGGACCCCGGCGGGCCGCGCCGCGTCGCCAAGCTCCTGCTGCAGGCGCACCATCCAGGCTCGCACCGGCGCATGCACGCTCACGCGCGAGGCCGCGGACGTTACCTCGGCGGTGCGCAGGCGGTCCGTCACGTCCCGTCCGTCGAGCAGGACGCGATTGCCGGAAGGCTCCGGCACCAGTGCAATTGCCGTCTCCCGGCTTAGACGAGCCAGGGCTTCTCCGTCATCCAGAAGAGCGTCATCCAGGAG
>CAXTSA010000405.1:0-2781 GCA_964246755.1 uncultured Acidobacteriaceae bacterium | reverse complement strand
GGAGCTGGTGGATGCGGTGCGAGGGCTGGCGCGGGAGATCGAGCAGGGGCTGCTGCGCTCGGAGCACGTGACCGAGCGCGACATCGAGCGTCACCTGTATACCCGCGACATGCCGGACCCCGACCTGCTGGTGCGTACCTCCGGGGAGATGCGGATTTCGAATTACCTGCTGTGGCAGATCGCGTACACCGAGATTTTTGTGACAGAGCGGCTCTGGCCGGATTTCCGGGGGGTGCACCTGCTGGAGGCTCTGGAGGCTTACAGCAGTCGAAATCGCCGGTACGGCGGACTGGGCGAGGTCGGAGATGAGCCGGGCGCGCTCGCGAGCAAGGTTCTGGTTCCCCGCTTAACCCGCGCTCGTCTTCCTCCCCCACGCCATGCCACTGATCCTGCTCGTTCGGGAGGGGCTCGCGCGCGGCGACCAGCAGGTACTCTTCGCGATCCAGCAGGTCGCCGAACTGCGTCCGTGCGCGCTCCAGCACGCCGCGTTGCGAGGTGTGCTTGCCGAAGGCGGCGAACTTCCGCTCTTTCCGCTCGCCTTGGAGCAGGTAGGAGAGCGACGCGGGCACGCGGGTGCCACTGCGCCGCAGTTCCTCGTCTGAGGTGGAAAGGAACCGCGTAGCCGCGTAGTAAAGCTTTTGCGGCGCCCAGGGTTTGAGCTCGGTGAGTTGCTCAGGAAAGAAGCCGGAGCGGGCTGCCCAGTGGAATGCCGCCGTGCCGGCGAGCGAGACTACGGTGTGGTCGCGGTGCAGGTTGACCCCGCCTTCGCCGCCAAAGGTAAGCACGACGTGCGGCCGGAACCGTCGCAACGCCGCGACCAGCACGCCGACGAGCGGCAGAAAGGGCTCCTGCCACAGGGCGCCGTCGCGGTACTGGAGCAGTTGCGTGTCGCCGACCTCCAGCACGGCACAGGCCTCGGCGAACTCGATTCTGCGCAGCGCGGCGAGTTGCTCGTCGCTTTGCCCCGGCTGCCGGTACGAGCCTGCCGCTCCTTCGGTCAGGCATAGCACGGCGGTATGGGCGCCGCGCGCGGCTGAGAGCAGCAGGGCTCCGGCAAAGGCGCCGGCCTCGTCGTCAGGGTGGGCCGTGAGGCACATCAGTCGTAGCGGCAACAGAACTCCTTCGCGGTCGGGACGAGTGAGGTCGGCATCAAGCGCAATCCCACGGCAGCGCTGCTTCCCACACGGGGCGAAAGCTGCGCCGGTGTAGGGGGGAGGGGCCGTGTCGCAGCAGAGCTTTGCCGTGCTCGGGCGTGGAGTAGCCTTTGTGCTCATGGAGGCCGTAGGCGGGGAACTGGCGATGGAGCTCGCACATGCGCGCGTCCCGGTAGACCTTGGCGACGACAGAGGCGGCGGCGATCGAGAGGGAACGGGAGTCGCCGTAGACGATGCTGGTCTGCGCGCAGGGGTGGTTCAGGCGAAGCGCATCGATGAGCAGGTGGTCCGGCGCGGGCTCGAGTGCCGTGACGGCGGCGAGCATGGCGAGCTTGGTGGCCTGATAGATGTTCACGCGGTCGATGGTCTCCGCGTCCACTTCGCGGATGGCGAAGGCGATGGCGCAAGCCTGGACCATGGCCGCGAGCCGTTCGCGGTCCTCGGCTTCAAGCTGCTTCGAGTCGCGCAGCCCGGCTGCCTGCAGAGCTTTGGTATTGGAATCCGGAGGGAGGATCACGGCAGCGGCGACCACCGGGCCGAACAGCGCGCCGCGACCTACCTCGTCGACCCCTGCGATGCGCTGGGAGCCCCGCTCCCGCGCGGCCTGCTCAAAGCTCGCGTTGCATTCGAGGCCGCGCAGCATGCGGAGCTTGCGCGTGGCTTTCGAGACGTCAGAGTCGGGCAGGGCAGTGCGTCGTGTGGGGAGCGAGCGGAACGGGGCAGCCATCGTTCCTAGTGTAGCGGTTGGGAGAGGAGCGGGCGCCTCCCTTGAAAAGAGAGGCGCTTTGCAAAAAGCTGCCCGGCCGGGCGGAACGGCGGACGCTAGGAGCGCTCGACTTCCTTGAGGCGTGCCGCCTTGCCGCGCAGACCGCGCAGATAGAACAGCTTTGAGCGGCGGATTTTTGCCGAGCGCAGCTTTTCAACCTTGTCGACCACCCTTGAATTAAAGGGGAAGATACGCTCGACGCCCTGGCCGAAGCTCATCTTGCGTACGGTGAAGGTGCCCTGCGGTCCGCGCTTGTACGCGATGACCAGGCCCTCAAATGCCTGCAAGCGTTCTTTATCGCCTTCCTTGATCTTGACCTGTACACGCACGGTGTCGCCGGTTGCGAAGGCGGGTAGATCGGTACGCGCCAGTTTTTCGGCAAGGCGCTGCATTACGGGGTGAATCGACATGGGGTTCGTTCCTGAACTTGATTTTTCGGCTGCGTCGTGAGAGACGCGGGGAGTGAACCGCCGGGCGCGGGCCGAATCCTCAGTATACAGAAGTTCCCCTGCTCCCCGGCAGGGAATTAAAGGCGGGCCAGCCGCGCGAGGCAGGCGCGATCCGCGTCGCTCAGATCGGCGCCCTCGAGCAGGTCCGGACGGTTGCGCCAGGTCTTCGCAAGTGCTTGCTCGCGTCGCCAGCGGCGCACCTGCTCGTGGTTGCCGTCGGTCAGCACAGAGGGTACTTGCTCGCCGCCGAACTCTGACGGACGCGTGTACTGCGGGTAGTCGAGCAGGCCGCCGGCGCCGTGAGTTGCGCGTGGTGACTGGCTCGCGCTCTGCCCGCCCCCGGCGAGTTCGGAGTCGGAAGCGCCGAAGCTCTCGAAGGCGCGCGACGCCGCATTTCCGAGGACACCGGGGA
>CAXTSA010000404.1:0-2801 GCA_964246755.1 uncultured Acidobacteriaceae bacterium | reverse complement strand
AATCGGGAGGTCTGTCCGACACGACGAACGGCATCTGCCCGGTCCTCCAATTAAACTCCGACGGCAGCACGCCGGATACTTCCGCCGGCGGCTGCGGGGTGGGCGCCTACAACTTCGGCAGCATCAATTCCTCATACCTGAATGCTCCGACGACCGCCGACGCACGCAATGGCCAGACCGTAACCTACAACCAGTACCACACGCCGATTCCGACGAACTACCAGTACACGGTGGATCTGCAGCACACCTTGAGCACCAACTTCGTCGCGGACATCGCCTACGTCGGCAATCACGGTAAAAACCTGAACTTCCCGGTGGATATCAACCAGGTACCCGAGAGCAGGCTCGGTCCGAACGACCAGCAGTTCGAGCCGTACCCTCTCTTCAATCAAATCAATGGCAGCCCCAACAACGCGATCTCCAACTACAACTCTCTCCAGGCGCAGCTCACCAAGCGCATGGCGAACGGGCTCGAGTTCAACGTCAACTACACCTGGTCGCACTTCCTCGACGATTTGGATTCATCAGGCTGGGGCGCTCGCGAAGGCTACCAGGACTATCAGAATGCTTTTGACACCAACGCGAATTACAGCAACTCGAACTTCGACATTCGGAACATGATCAAAGGCCAGGCAATCTATCAGCTTCCCTTCGGTAGAGGCCGTATGTTCCTGAACAACAATCTTCTGCTGGACGAGGCGATCGGCGGCTGGCAGGCCTCGGCAACCGTGGTGGTGCAGGGCGGCAACCCGGTCGGCATCACGACCGGCAACAATAACTCCTCGAACAGCCAAGGTGGTGGACAGTTCGCCAACCTGGTCGGCAACGTCCTCGATGTTCCGAGCGGACGCCTGGCCCGCCTGAGCGAGTGGTACAACCTGAGCGCGCTCGCGGTCCCGGCGCAGTATACCTACGGCGACTTCCGTCGCAACACGGTCTACGGCCCTGGCCTGTCGCTGTTCAACTTCTCACTGGGCAAGACGTTCGACGTCTTCCCGGAGCGGAATGTGCAGGCACAGATTCGGGCAGACGCGACAAACATCCTCAATCATGCGAGCTTCGGGCAGCCCGGCAACAATGCCATCGGCCCGAACCAGTCGGCCCAGATCACCACGACTACGGTCGGCGGAAGAACGATACAGCTGTACGGCCGCATCTCCTTCTAACCCCTGCGCCACTGCTGAAACGACGTGCAACCGGAAGGACGGCGACCACCGCCGTCCTTCTCTCTTGTGGCAACGTCTTGCGTGGCGCGGGTAGGATTGTGACGCGATGGGTTGCAGTGATGAGTTCTACACATGAAGCTTAGTTCTGGTGTGTCGCGCGGTTTTGCGCTGCTGGTCCTGCTGCCGTCACTTGCCCTGGCGCAGGCGCCGGCCGGTTCGGAGGCGCAGCAGCTCGCGAAGCACAAGGGCCTGGCGCAGCGATACCTCGCGGAAAAGAAGCCGGAGCTTGCCATTCCTGAACTGCGGGCTGTCGTGCAATTGGACCCGTCGGATATTGACTCCCGCGCTAACCTCGGCGTACTGCTCTTCTTTAGCGGCAAGTACGCGGAGGCCGTGCCGGAGCTACGGGCCGCTGTCGCCGCGCGGTCGGGACTTGCGAAGATCCAGGCGCTGCTCGGCATCAGCGAGAAGCGGAGCGGCGATCTCCAGGCTGCCGAGCGAGACCTCGCCGCGGCCTTGCCCTCCCTCGAAGACAGCAAGATTCACCTACAGGCCGGTCTGGAGCTGGTGGAGGCCGACCAGGCGCTGGGCGCACTCGACAAGGCCGCAGCGGTGGTAAGCGCGCTGCGCACAACCGACCCCACGGACCCGCAAGTGCTCTCGGCCGCGTACCAGATTTACTCCCAGGCGATGAACGAGTCGCTGCTCAGCCTGGCCGTCGCCGCCCCGGATTCGGCGCAGCTCCACTTCATCATGGGCCAGCAGCTAGTGCAGGGCGGCGACGGCGAGAAGGCGATTGTGCAGTTCCGCAAGGCGCTTGCGATCGACCCGAACCTGCCCGGGCTACACTTCGTGCTGGCGCAGGCGCTCTATAGCTCGTCCGATCCCGCGTTGCATGGAGAAGCCGAGGGGGAGTACCGGGCCGCTCTCAAGCTCAATCCGTTCGATGAAAAGGCCTGGCTGGGCGTGGCTGGAATCGAATCGGACAAAGGCTCGCTCGAGCAGGCATCCGCGGACTACAACAAGGCACTCGAGCTCGAGCCCAACGATGCCGAGGCGGACACCGGCCTGGCGAAGGTGCTGCTCGCGCAGAATGCGAAGGGGAAAGCCACAGCGCTGCTCGAGCAAGCGGTCAAGCTCGACCCGTCCAACATCACGGCGCATTACCGGCTCAGCGTACTGTATCGGCAAGGGGGCCGGCCCGAGGACGCGAAGCAGCAGCTGGCGCTGTACGAGCATTACAAGTCGTTGCAGTCCGAGTTGCAAACCGCGTTTCAGAAGATGCGCACCGCGCAGGAGACGGGCGCTGATGCGAGTGCATCGGCACACCCCTGAGCGCAAAGGATGAACCCTCAAGTGAAACTGCCGTATCCGCAAACATTGCTGCAAACGTGGCTGCAAACGTGGCTGCAAACATTGCTGCTCGTCCTGCTTCTGCTGTGCGCCCGGCTGGAGAGCGCGGCAGCCCAGTCGCAGAAAGCCGCCGCCACTCCGGCCACCAGCGGCGTGCGCATGGTCGACATCACGGCCTCGACCGGCATTCACTTCGATCACCTGTCCGCGCCGGAGAAGAAGTACATAGTTGAGTCGATGAGCGGCGGCGTGGCGTTGATCGACTACGACCGGGACGGCTGG
>CAXTSA010000403.1:0-2842 GCA_964246755.1 uncultured Acidobacteriaceae bacterium | reverse complement strand
TCTACACCCTTCACCCTGCCTCGCCCGTTACGCCCTCAGGCTCGTACGGCAGCGCAATATCCGACGAGCGGATGTGCAGGTCGCGCTGCGGAAACGGCAGCTCGATCCCGTGCTGCTTGAACACCTTGAAGATCGCGAAGTACAGGTGAGATTTGAGGATCTGCGGCGTGTGGGTATGGGCCTCGGTCCATACCCGCAGCGCGAAGTTCAGGCTGTTGTCGCCGTAGTCGGTAAACATCACGTCCGGCGCCGGCTCGCGCAGCACCTCCGGAATCGTACGCGCCACCCCGAGCAGCAGCTCCCGTACCTGTTCCGGGTCGCTTCCGTAGCCCACGCCCACCGGTAGCGCGATCCGCACCCGCGGGTCGTTGCCCGTCCAGTTGATAATCGCGTTATTGATGAAGTCCGAGTTCGGCACCACGATCACCACATTCTCGTTGGTGCGGATCCAGGTCGAGCGGGCGGCTATGCGCACCACGTCGCCAAACGTCTCCTTGATCTCGATGCGGTCGCCGATGCGGATCGGCTGCTCGACCAGCAGGATCAGCCCGGCGACGAAGTTCGACACGACATTCTGCAGACCCAGGCCGACGCCCACCCCGATCGCGCCGCCGAAGACCACCACCGAGTTCAGCTTGACCCCGAGCGACGGCAGCCCGATAAAAACCCCGCCTAGAAAACACAGGTAGGTCACAAACCGGCTGAGCGCGAACTTCTGCGCCTCGGCAATGTGCAGATGCCGCAGCAGCCGCGTCAGCACCACGGACTGGAGCACTCGCGAGAACGCCACAAGCAGGAAGACGAACAACGCCGCCTTCAGCAGGAATAGAGCCGTTACCGTGACCGAGCCGATGCGCAGGAACGAGTACTCAAGTACCCGGCGCGTCCGGTCATCAAACGCGTTCAGCAGCTTCGGCATCTCGGCGAGAAAAAGTGTGAGGGCCATTATGGAATAAGTCCTGCGCCGGGGGAGCGAGCCGGCCCGGAAAGAGCAGCATAGCGGGTCGGACCGGCGCCCGGCCAGCGCCCGGCTAGCACCGAGCCCGGGGCACCGGGATTCGTGATGCATTCCTTCGCGCTGCTATACTGGGCTCCCCGAGCACAGCCGCGCCAGGTGCGCCGCAAACACGGTGCGCGCGCGCAAACCAGGCACGCAAACCAGGCACGCAAACCAGGCAAACGAAACGGAAACGAAAAGACGAGGGAGCACGGATGTCCGGCCATTCAAAATGGGCGACAATCAAGCACAAAAAAGGCGCGCTCGACGCCAAGCGCGGCAAGGCATTCACGCGGTTGATCAAGGAAGTTACCATGGCCGCGCGCCAGGGCGGCGGCGACCCGGACGGCAACCCGCGGCTGCGCTCGGCCATTCTCGCGGCCAAAGCGGAGAATATGCCCGCGGACAACATCAAGCGCGCCATCCAGCGCGGCACCGGCGAAATCCCTGGCCTCACCTATGAGGAAATCTCCTTCGAGGGCTACGGTCCCGGCGGCGTCGCGCTCATCGTGGACTGCACCACAGACAATCGCAACCGCGCGGTCAGCGAGATCCGCCACACCTTCTCAAAGAACGGCGGCAACCTCGGCGAGCCGAACTCGGTCCGCTTCATGTTCGCGAAAAAAGGCCTGGTCGTCGTTGACAAGGCCGTCGCGGATGAGGAAAAGCTGATGGCGCTCGCGCTCGAAGCAGGCGCGGACGATATGGCGGATGAGGGCGAAACCTGGGAGATCACCACCGACCCCGCGGTGTACGAGGCCGTCGCGCAGGCCGTGCGCGACGCGAACATTGAAACAATCGTGTCGGAGATCACCATGATCGCCTCCACCTACACCAAGCTCGAAGGCGCCACCGCCGCGCAAATGGTCCGGCTGATCGATGCGCTTGAAGACAACGACGACGTGCAGAACGTCTACTCCAACTTCGATATGGACGAGCAGATGCAGGAAGCCGCGCACTAGGGCGGTCGGGCGCCGGCGCGTCGCTGTTGCGCTTCACGCCGCCCCCGGCGTCCGCCCCTTCACTCTCAGCCTCTCTGCCTGGAATCAGTTCCGCCTGGAGATCACGAAACCGGAGATCATGAAAACACCGCTGCTCGCTTTTTCCCTGCTGCTTCCAGCAACGCTCCCCTCCTGTTTCGCCCAGGGCGCTCCCGCTTCAGGGAACACCGCGCCCGCCTCAGCCGCGCTCGCGACCGACCCGTGGGAGCTCGGCGTCTTTTTCGGGGGCGGCGTCGGCGTCGGGGACCGCTCCGATTTCTCTTTCACCAACGCCGGTGTACGCGCGGGCAAGGTGCTCACCGAGCCCCATCTGCCCGGTTTCCTGCGCGGCCAATTTGAGTACGCGGTCGAGCTCCTTCCCTACTGGCAGTCCTTTACCCCGGCCGGCGGCATCCGCCCCACCCGCTACAGCTTCAACGGGCAGGTCGGCAGCCTCCCTCTGCCTTACAACGGAGGAACCTTCACGGGCGTCAGCATCACGCCCATCATGCTTCGCTGGGACCTCACCCCGCACAAGCGCCTGGCTCCGTACCTGCAGGGCGCCGGCGGCCTGCTCTGGACCAACCACAAGTATCCGCCCGACGTCATTGTGCCCGAGGGCACCCCGGGCGGCACCAGCGTGTGGAACTTCACTCCCCAGGGCGGCGTCGGTCTCCACTACTTCCTCCGGAACCGCCAAGCCATCGACCTCCAGGCCAGCGCCATCCACATCTCCAGCGCCAGCCTCGGCGACCGCAACCCCGGCGTGAACGCAAGCGTACAGTTCCAGATCGGCTACTCCTGGTGGCGCTAGGGAACCTCTGATTAAGTCTCGGCCTTGATAAGCAAGCCCTTTCTATTGAGT
>CAXTSA010000402.1:2448-2847 GCA_964246755.1 uncultured Acidobacteriaceae bacterium | reverse complement strand
CCCGTCCGATAGCTCGCAAATAGTTTTTCCACAGCGCCGGTATAGGCTGTCCGGTCCACCTCTTCTGCGAATGGGGGCGTATACCAGCCGCTTTTTTCAAAGTCCTGGTAACGCGTCGATCGCTCCTGCCCATCCCAGCGCTGCTCATCGACCAGCACAATGGCCGCCAGCAGCGACAGTCGCTCCACAGCAAACGCCAGGTGCGCCAGGTCGGCGATCGAGCGGTGCCCATACTGAAAATAAAAGGTATTCAGGAACTGCTCGGCCCGCTGAGCGCTGATCTCCCGCAGCGACTCCTTCAGCGACAGCGCAGACCGAGAATATTTCGCCATGGCATAGGCCAGCACCTCAGGGTCGGCGCCATGCACCGCATACACCTCGGTGGGGGCCGCGGTTTGC
>CAXTSA010000402.1:1648-2430 GCA_964246755.1 uncultured Acidobacteriaceae bacterium | reverse complement strand
TCCATCGCGAACCAGAATACCGCTCCAGCCCCCCTCGCGTCCCGCTGTAGATTGCGCACCCGGTTTCCCTGCGAGTAGGAGAAAATAGAAGCGCATGCCACCAGAGATCACAGCCGAGGTCCAGAAAGAGGTCCGGAACGAGGCCCAGAACCGGGCCCGGAACGGAGCCGGAAACCCTCCTCCGCACCCCGAAGACCGGGCCGTTCTGCGCGCCACCGAGCACCGGCCGCTCCCTCTACCCTCGCGCCCCTGGGCCATGCAGCAGCGCTGGAACGATCTTCTCTTCGCGCACTGGCCCATGCCCGTCGCCGCCATTGAGCCCACCCTGCCCGCCAACCTGGTCGTCGACACCTTCGACGGCTCCGGCTGGCTCGGTGTAGTCCCCTTCGGCATGGACCGCGTCCGCATCCACGGCCTGCCGGCGGTGCCCGGCGCCCGCGCCTTCCCGGAGCTCAACCTGCGCACCTACGTGCGTGAGCGCGGCACCAACCGCACCGGCGTTTACTTCTACTCGCTCGACGCAAGCAATCCACTGGCCGTCGCGATCGCCCGCACCGTCTTCCACCTACCCTACTTCTGGGCCCGGATGAGCATGCAGTATGGGGAGGGGACCGGCCGCTCCCGCGAGATCCGCTATGCGAGCCGGCGTCTCCTGTCCAAGCGCCCGGCCCGCTTTCGCGCTCTCTACCGCGGGCTGGGTTTGATGGCGCAGGGCCCGCTCGAGCACTTCCTCACCGCGCGCTACGCCCTCTACACCGCCGACCGCTCCGGCTCGCTGCTGC
>CAXTSA010000402.1:0-1583 GCA_964246755.1 uncultured Acidobacteriaceae bacterium | reverse complement strand
CACCCGCGAGCCCGTGCTGCATTACTCGCGCGAGTTGCTGGTCTACGTTTGGGCGCTGGAGCAGGCCGGGCTCAGGAGTCCCGCCCAGCAAGCCCAGCGCCACGCACAACCCGCGCCCGCCGGCAGCCCCGTCGCCTCCATCGAGCACCCGTAATCCACTCCCCGGCCGGCCGCGCCCAACCCGCAAGAAAGTGAGTCACCCGCCTTGTCTGAACCAAACCCCGACCTCCCGCTCTCCGGCAAGACCGCCCTCGTCACCGGAGCCTCCCAGGGCATCGGCCGCGCCATCGCCCTTGCCCTCTCTGCCGCGGGCGCGCGGCTCGCCCTGGCTGCGCGCAACGCGGACAAGCTCGCGGAGGTGGCCGCAGCCATCCAGTCAGCCGGCGGCGAAGCCCATCCCTACACCCTCGACATCGGCCAGGAGAGCTCGATCAAAGAGGTCGCCAAGGCGGCCCTCGCCGCGCACGGCACCATCGACATCCTGGTCAACAATGCGGGCATCACCCGCGACGGCCTGATGATGCGCATGAAGCGCGCCGACTGGGACGCGGTCCTCTCGACCAATCTCACCGGCACTTTCCTTCTCACCCAAGCCCTCCTGCCGTCGATGGTCAAGGCGCGCTGGGGCCGCATCGTCAGCATTTCAAGCATCGTCGGGCAGACCGGGCAGGCCGGCCAGGTTAACTACTCCGCCAGCAAAGCCGCGCTCATCGGCTTCACGCGGTCGCTCGCCCGCGAGGTCGCCTCACGCTCCATTACGGTCAACGCCGTCGCGCCCGGCTACATCGCCACCGCCATGACAGAGGTGCTGACCGAGGCGCAAAAGGCCGCCATGCTTGAGCACGTGCCGCTCGGCCGCGCCGGCGCGGAAGCCGACGTCGCCCACGCGGTCGCATTCCTCTGCTCGCCCGGCGCCGGCTACATCACCGGACATACACTCGAAGTGAACGGCGGCTTGCACATGGGGTGAGCCTGCCTGAAACGTCGTCCGGAACTACGCCGCGTCGTGAGTGCGAGGCGCCGGTGCCGCCACCCCAAGCAGCGGCGAAGCGGGGGCGGCAGACTGCTGTCCCGGAGCGGCCGCTCGCGTCTCGCCCCCGTGATTTCGCTTCCAAAGCTCGGCATTCAGCTCCGCGCCGATCAGGATCGAGATCGACGTCAGGTAAAGCCACAGCATCAGGATAATAATGGCGCCTAGCGAGCCGTAGGTCGCGCTGTAGTTGGAAAAATGTTGTATGTAAAAGTCCAGCCCCAGCGAGCCCACCGCCCAGATCGCCACCGCGAATGCCGCGCCGGGCAGCCCCGTGCGAAAGTGCACCTTCCGATTCGGTCCAAGATAGTAAAGCAGCGTCACACTCGTTACAAAGCAGGCGAAGGTCATTGCAAGACGCAGCGGCGGCCATACCAGGGCAAACATCGCCGGGATGGGCACTACTTGCGACAGGAAGCGAATTACCGGCGGCCCCGCGAGGATAAGCAGCAGCGACGTCAGCGCGAGCCCGCCACAGACGACGGTCAAGAGCAACGCCTGCACCTTGTCACGCCACCAGGTGCGCTCCTGCTTTACGTCGTAGGCGATGTTG
>CAXTSA010000401.1:0-2851 GCA_964246755.1 uncultured Acidobacteriaceae bacterium | reverse complement strand
TCCGATAGAGTGGGCACCATGGGCGGCGGCGCGGTCGCGGTGTTCATGGTGGGGCAGGACGGCTCGCAGTATTTCCATGCCGCATACGAGTCGCTGGTGTTCGGAGACATCTTCCAGGGGCTGATCAAACCTGTGTTCTTCGGCTTCATTATCTCGACAATCGGCTGCTGGTACGGTATGTCCACCAAGGGCGGTACGCAAGGCGTCGGCCGCTCGACCACGCAGGCCGTTGTGGTCTCCTCGGTGCTGATCATCGCGAGCGATTTTGTCATTAGCCGGTTCATGATCGGCATCTTTGGGCGGTAGCGCGTTCTCGCCGTCAGTCTATGCCAAGGCAGAGATGCCGACGCGGCTTTTCCGTCAAGAAAGCCGCACATCACCGATGTTGGGCAGATCGCCGTACTTGTGAAAACGCCTTAGCGCAGAAAGCAGAGCCGTGGGAGAGCCCGAGGAAAACCAAAAGAGCTGGAGCCAGGAACACCCGGACGAGCCGGTGGTCGTCTTTGACGGCGTGACTCTGAGCTCGGCCGGTCGCACCGTGCTTGACAACATCTCCTTCGAGGTCAAGGGCGGCGAGACGCGGATCGTGCTGGGTCCGGCAGGCGTGGGCAAAAGCGTGATGCTAAAGCTCGCAAACGGGCTGATCCGGCCGGACTCCGGCACCATCAAGGTATTCGGGCAGGAGGTGAACAAACTCCGCGAGGAAGACCTGTTCAAGCTGCGCGACCACATCGGCATGGTGTTCCAGGAAGGGGCGCTGTTTGACTCGCTGACCGTGCGCGACAACGTGGCCTACCGTCTGAACGAGGATCACGTCCCGGACGAGGAGGTCGACCGGCGCGTGCATGAAGCGCTGCGGTTTGTCGAGCTTGAGGATACGATTGACAAGTTCCCCTCGCAGCTCTCGGGCGGTATGCGCCGCCGGGTATCGATCGCGCGCGCCATCGTCAGTAACCCGGAGCTCGTGCTGTACGACTCCCCGACCGGCGGCCTGGACCCGATCACCTCGACGACGATCATCGAGCTGGTCATCAAGCAGCGGGATGTTTCCGGTTCCAGTTCCCTTCTGGTTTCGCACCGCCTGCAAGATGCCTTCACGCTTGCGACTCACCGCTTCAACCAGGACACAAACAAGATGGAGAAGCTGCCGGACGGCGATGTGGACGAAAGCACCACGTTCCTGATGCTGCATGAAGGCAAGCTCGTATTCAATGGCTCGACAATGGACCTGGTGCACTCCGATGACCCGTTTATTAAGGAGTACATAGGGTAGCTGCCGCATCGCCCTTCCGCCAGCAAGGAAAACGCAACTCCTGCTCGCAAGCCCCGTCTAAACAAACCAGTATGCGCTTCCCCAAGCTTCAGCGACGGCCGGAACTCGATGCGCTGCGTGGGCTCTTCCTGGTGTGGATGACGCTGACGCACCTGCCCACCCGCGCAAGCGAGTGGGTCAACCAGCCGTTCGGGTTCCTGTCCTCGGCCGAGGGATTCGTGTTCCTGTCCGCCCTGCTCACGGCTCGCATTTACAGCAGGCAGGCCGAGGCGGACAGCGCCGGGCTGCACAGCAAGCTGTGGAAACGGGCTCTCAAAATCTACGGCATCCACATCGCGATGCTGACGCTGCTGTTCACGGTGATCGCGGCACTCGCCTCGGCAACGCATCGCATGGCAATCCACAACTTGATGAACTTCTACCTGGCGCATCCGGCGACGGCCATCGCTGGGTCGTTGTTGCTGCTCTACTGCCCTCCCCTTCTCGATATCCTACCCATGTACGTGCTGTTTCTCGCGGGCACGCCGGTCGTGCTGTCGTGGGCGGCTCGCCGGGGCTGGCGGGTGCCCCTGGGCGCGAGCTTTCTACTGTGGGCTGGGGCGCAGTTCGGCTTGCGCGACTGGCTGCACGGCGGCATCGTCCACCTCACGCGTCTGCAAATCCCGGTGCAGGAAGGCGGCGCGTTCAACCTGCTGGCCTGGCAAAGCGTCTGGATGGCGGGCTTGTGGCTGGGCGCGCGCTCGGCTGAAGGCAAAAATCCCCTGCGTCATGTCAACGCGCCCATCGCCGCGGCCGGGTGTGCCGTGTGCCTGTTCTTTCTGGGCGTGCGCCACGCGTGGCTCGGGCCGCACCTGACCCAGGACACGCTCGCGTTCCAGCTCGATAAATGGCATATCGGGCCGCTGCGCGTGCTCAACCTGATGGCGTTCACGGCGCTGTTCTACTGGCTGCGGCGGTTTGTCTTCCCCGTGGTGCAGACCGAACCGTTTCTCACTCTCGGCAAGGCGTCGCTCGAAGTGTTCTGCGCGCATGTTGTGTTCGTGTTCTTAGCATTGGCGCTGCTCTACAACGACATGGCAGAGCTGCACGGCGCGATGGCGATCATCGTGCTGGTCGTCACGTTTGCGGGGCTTTTCCTGCTCGCCTCCCAGCTTGTGAAACGGCGCCGCGCCGCCAAGCAGCGCGGGCAGACGCCGCCGTCCAATCCAGACCCGGCCGAGAATCGCGCGGTGCCGGAGAGTTCAGGTCAGATCCTACGTCTGCAAGTGCCAATAGCTGCCGTGCCCTGCGCGGAAAAAGAAAGCGTTTGAGCTTACTCGAATTGAGGTCCTGGCGCCTCAGCGCGTTGCCGGCAACCTCGGAAGACCAAGAAGCTCGTGCGCAGGAGGAAACACGACACCAAACGTCAAAATCTACGCTAAGCGCCACTGCAGGCCTGTCGCGAATGCGAATGCAAGCGCAACAGCCTTTTGCAAGAAGAATCGCTGCTTTTGGCCTGTGCTCCCAACCATGCTCGAAGGCGCGTTCGGGCGATGCGAGCACAGGCCAGCCTCCGTCTTGCCCGCTCACCTTGGTAGC
>CAXTSA010000400.1:0-2852 GCA_964246755.1 uncultured Acidobacteriaceae bacterium | reverse complement strand
CCCGAAACCTGCCCAAAGACACACGCTGGCTTCCGCAGGGCTTTCCCCGCGAGTACCCAAGCGAGGCAGGCGTTCCCGCTTCAGCCGAAGCCGTCGAGCGTCTTACCAGCCTGCTCGAACAAGCGCTCGCCGCGAGCGAATTCCCCGGCATGGGCGCGCCTTCGCGCACCCGCCAGCTCCGCACCTTCATGCGCCGCCTCCGCTTCTCCGAGCGCGATGCCACCCTCACCACCGGCTTCCTCCGCCAGATGCTCTGGAAGCTCCGCGGAGAAACCGGGCAGCGTCCGCGCGATCAGCCCCCCCCATAATTGAGAGTTACCTATGCCTGTCAACCTGAGCGCACGGACCATGCCTCAGCAGCGAAGGACCTGCCTCTCTTGCGATATCGACTCACAAGCACGCTTTGAAAGAGGCGCCGCCTTTCTGATTCCTGAGCAGAGCCGATTCGCCGAGAGCGCGCCCTGCGCACTCAGTAGCGCTTGCGCCCAACGATCCGCGTCTCGCACATCCGTCGCCCGAAAGCCTCATCTTCTTTGCCGTGGTACATAAGAAAGGAACCCACCCGCGGAAAAGGCCTGAATGACCCTGTTGCTGCTCCAGATCTCGGTAGTCCTGCTCGTCACCCTCACCTGCGCCTGGGTCGCGGGCAAGCTCGGACAGGCCCGCGTCATCGGGGAAATTGTAGGCGGCATCCTGCTCGGCCCCTCTGTCCTCGGCCGCATCTCGCCCATGGCGAGCCAGCACCTCTTCCCCAAGTCCTCGCTCGGCGCCATGGAGGAGCTCTCGACCGTCGGCCTGGTCCTGTTCCTGTTTACCGTCGGCATGGAGCTCGACGACTCCCAGCTCCGCCGCCAGCGCTCCCGTGCCCTGGGCGCAAGCGCCACCAGCATCCTCATCCCGTTCGTCGCAGCTATCCTGCTCGCCCACTCGCTCCGCACCCGGTTCGCCCCGCACGGCATCGGCAGTGTGCCCTTCGTGCTGTTCCTCGGCATCAGCATGAGCATCACGGCCTTCCCGGTGCTCGCGCGCATCCTCGAGGAACGCGGACTCAGCAATACCCCGCTTGGCACCACCGCGATCCTGTGCGCGGCAGTCGACGACGTCGTCGCCTGGCTCCTGCTCGCCGTCGCGCTCACCCTGGTCGATACCAAGGGCACCACCGGCGGCCTGGCGCTGCACTTCGGCATGCTCGCGGCTTATCTGCTGTTCATGCTGGGCATCGTGCGCCCGCTCGCTACACGCCTGGCCAAGCGGCGCAATAACCCGGAACTCGGCCTGGGCCTGCTCGGTATCACCGTCGCCGGCGCCTTCGCCTCGGCCGCGGCAACCGAGTGGGCCGGCGTTCATCCCCTCTTCGGAGCCTTCATCGCCGGGGTCTGCTTCCCGCGCGTCGAGCACTGGCAGCATGCCATCCGCATGCGACTCGACATGATCACGTCCGTCCTGCTGCTGCCCCTTTTCTTCGCGCTCACCGGCCTGCGCACCCGGCTCGACCTGCTCAACGACTCCACCATGTGGCTCTGGGCCGGGGTCGTCCTGCTCGGTGCGGTCGGCGGAAAGGTCGGCGGGGCGGTGCTCGCCGCGCGCTGGTCTGGTCAAAGCTGGCGAGCTGCCTGGGCCCTCGGCGCCCTGCTCAATACCCGCGGCCTGGTTGAGCTCGTCGTACTCAACATCGCTTACAACGTAGGCGTCTTCTCGCCCACTTTGTTCACTATGCTCGTCGTCATGGCGCTCGTCACCACCATGTGCACCACGCCCATGCTCGACCTTTTGAAAATCCGCGGCACCGAAACCGAGGAGCCTGCCTAACTGGGCCAGAGCCGTCGGTGTTTGGTCGGTGTTTCGTGGTTTGGTGTCATCCTGAGCAGAGCGAGGGGCCTGCTTTTCCAATCTGCTCAGGGCGCCAGCGTGTACTCGAGCTCGTACGTGTGCTTTCCTTCGGCGACCTGGATCCTCATACTGCCGCTCAGCCCCGTCAGTTCCCCCGTGCCGGAATCGGGCACCACGGTGAGGCTCAGTTGCGCCGCCCCTCGCGTCATGGTGCCGGAGTGCTGCAAAACAAAGTTCCCTGACTTGCCGCCCAGCGTCCCCGTCACCTTCTCGATCGCCACATACCCGGCCGAACCTTTGACCCCGGTGCTTGCCGAAAGCATCTGCCCCTTGCTCGTCCCTTCGAGATCGCCGTGAAAGCTCTTGTCGATAGTCATTCGACTTAACTCCGGGACCGCCTGTACATCGTTTTGCGGCTCGAGCTTTACCTCGAAACTTCCCGTTGCGTGCATGACGGCCTTCCCTTTCTGTCGAGCTTCTGCGGTTTGAGCAGAGCCAGGCACTACGAATACCGGGGCGAGAGAAGCGGCGAAAACGAAGAAAGCCACGGCTCGAGCCCTGCAGCCTGGGCGCCATCGGATGGGAGGCGCTACCGCGTCTACGCCCATGTCAGCCCTCGCCCTGCCCGTTATCCTCATCGAGCTGAGCATAGATCCCATCCATGTCCAGGTAAACCGGGCTTCCGGCAACCGCAAGCCGCTGCGCCGGAACCCAGGCTCCCCCTTGGTACAACTCGGAAACCCGTGTTTCGGGATCGATCAGCCAGATATTCTGTACACCCATCTCAACGTACTCGCGCGCCAGCTTGCGCACTTCCGTATAGCTGTCGCCGGCAGACAGAATCTCGATGACGATCAGGGGCGGTTCCACCAGAACAGGCGGCCAAAACCGGCGGGGACCGACCACCACGTCCGGCAGACGCACCCGCGTCGCACTCACTCGTGTACGAACCTCGACTGCCGCCTTCACGTTCCACTCCGCCCGGCGAGCGAAAAACCACGCGCTTATCAACGACTGCAACA
>CAXTSA010000399.1:224-2863 GCA_964246755.1 uncultured Acidobacteriaceae bacterium | reverse complement strand
TTTTAGCTTCTGCCCGGTTGTAAAATTACGTAATAAGGCATGTTAAATGGTGACGGACCTTTTGTATTAATTCTTTTCAGCTCTACAAGCGTTTAGTCTTCGATGCACTTCCTTTTCTACCAATATCGGATTGGTGACACGACATCTAAATACGCATTCAAAAGGCGATGGCACGCCAGTAGCGCTGGAGAGTTCTGCAAGTCTCATTTCAACCGTGTTCTTTGTGAATCCGATCTTCAAAAGGTTTGGCATGTGTGCGTTTTCTAGCACATAAATCCATCCCACCGGGTAAGTCGGTGGCATTATGGCAGCGCTGTTTCTCATCGAAAACACCATTTTGGTTTCGGAGCTAACAAGGCAGCGACGCGGCTGCCGGTATCTTTAAATCTACTCGATCTCAGTTCGCCAGCAGACCGCCGAGATGCTAAGCTACTGTATATTTTGTATTTAGTGCCTCAGGTTCGCTACCAACATCCGAAGGAACTCGTCCTGAGACGAGCAAGGCCTTAAAGATAGCAAAACAGTAAACCGTTAAATCTTTGTCAAAGTTCTATTTTAAACGAGCGGTGGATGCTGCACGCTGTTGACGCAGCATCCGCCGCATCAGCATCCCAGGCCGGTCGCTTGGCATGTGCAATTCCACGCCTTCGCCGACATCGAGCGGCACCATCGGGTCGGTGGTCTCCAGGACCTTCTTGTCCTCCAGCGTCACCTTGCGGTCGAAGGCGACCACCTGCGACGCGGGAACCTGTTCCTCGGTGTCGTTGCGCATCACGAACTGGTTGAACCGGGTGCGGTTGTCCTCCATCGGCGTGAGCCAGGTGACCAGCACGTTGTTCAGGCCGTTCGGATAGGCGATCTCGGTGACGCGGTTGAACGGCAGCATGTACTGGCCGGTGGTGCGTCGCACGGTGACGCTTTCGGTCATCTGCAGGGCGCTGCGCATGTCCTCGGGATTGCGCACGTCCATCTCGTTGCGGGCGATGAAACCGTCCGGCCGTTGCTCGATCGCAGCCACCGAGGGGATGGGGTCGACAGCACCGAAACTGGCCGCATGCACGAACGACAGGTGCGCCGTGTCGAACTCGTTCTCCATGATGCGCAAGGCCGAGCAGGCCCAGTCCTCGGAGAACTCGAACACCTGCCGCCACCCGTGCTGGCCGAATTGCGCCACCTCGGGGATCGCCGCTGCCGGCTCGCCGAGGCAGACCCAGACCTGGCCGTAGCGCACGGCGCAGCGATAGGCGGCGACCCCGAACCGCACCGGCTTGTTGAGCACGTCCTGCGGCACATGGACGCAGCGCCCGTCGCCCGCGAACGCCCAGCCGTGATAGGGGCAGACGATGGCGCCTGCATGCACATGGCCGCCCGACAGCCGCGCGGTGCGATGCGGGCAACGGTCCAGCACCGCGTGCGGCGTGCCGTCCGCGTCCTTCCAGACCGCGATGTTCTCGCCGAGCAGGTGGAACGGGCGCGGGCCGTCGTCGAGTTCGGCAAGCGGGAACAGGCAGTACCAGAAGCGGCGCAGCGCGGGCGCCCGCGCCATCAGCATGGACGTCTCCTCACGAGGTGTAGGTGCGGCCAAGCCCCATCCGGCGCAGTCCCTGCCGGTAGGCGATGGAGGCGCGATCGGCGCGGATATGCGCCTCCGAGGCGAGGTCGAGCGGCAGATCCTCGGGATGCTGGGATTCCACGATCAGGCGGTCCTCCTCGAAGATGCGCAGGTTGAAGGCGTGCACCGGGTCAAGATAGGCACCCTTGTCGAAATTGCGCGCGATCGGCACGAACAATCGCGTGCCGCGCGCCGAGACCGGGCTTGCGCAGTTGAGCAGCGACAGCACGCCGTCCTCTGGGAAGAAGATGGTCAGGGTCGGGAAGAACGGGAACTGCACCTCGTACAGACGCCGCCACAGGAACCCGTCCGGCACCGGCCGCGCGGGCAGGGTGCCGTGCGGGATGTTGGCGACGTCGCTGATGCAGTCGGCGACCAGGGTGCCGGCCTTGGTCCAGCGCACCGCGTAGGCGGGCACAAGCGGATTGTCACGGTGCGCGAAGCTCTCGTGGTGCACCCAGGCGAAATGCGCCACGTCGAGAAAACCCTCGCATTGGCGCCCGGCGCTGCCGGCGATGTCGATTGAAGGCGGCAGGATGCGTTCGTAGTCCGGATCGTCCCAGAGCGGGAACCGGGGCAGGGCAGCCGGATCGGCGTGCGGATCAAGGCTGGTCCAGATCAGGCCGTAGCGTTCCAGCACCGGGAAGGTCGCAAGCCGCATCCGCGCGGTCGGGATCGCGTCGGGTTCCGACGGGATCAGACGGCAGCGCCCATCCGGACCGAAGCGCAGCCCGTGATAGCGGCAGACCAGTTCCTCGCCCTCGACCCAGCCGATGCTGAGCACCATTTGCGGTCCCGCGCGATAGACCACCAGGCGTTCGTCGAGCAGGCGTACCGCGATCGGGGCCGCGCCGAGGTCCGAGGCGAAAGCCACCGGGTACCAGCAGCGGGCCAGCACCTGCCAATCCTCGGCGGTGAAACTGCAATCGCGCGGCGGCACCAGCAGGGCGGTCATGCGCACTCCCCCAGGATGAGGTCGGCGGCGCGCTCGGCGATCATCATCACCGGCGCCTGGGTGTTGCACGCC
>CAXTSA010000399.1:0-209 GCA_964246755.1 uncultured Acidobacteriaceae bacterium | reverse complement strand
AACCGACGCATCGACGACACGCAGCCGTTCGATGCCATGAACCCGAAGTTCGGGATCGACCACGGCATCGGCGTCGCTGCCCATCCGGCAGGTGCCGCTGGTGTGAAAGAAGCTGGAGCAGGTCTCGCGCACGAACGCTTCCAGATCCGCCCTGCCGGCACCCGGCCTGGGAGAAAGCCCGCCTGCGTTGAATGGCGCGTACGCCGGGG
>CAXTSA010000398.1:0-2865 GCA_964246755.1 uncultured Acidobacteriaceae bacterium | reverse complement strand
CTCCGGATCGGCCGGAACCCCGCCACGTACTCCCAGCCCTCCCGCAGCTGCGCCACCATCCCCGTAGCCGTCCGCGCGGCCTTCACCCCTGATACCCGCATCATCATGAGCGACGCGATCACCGCCGCGTAGCTCACCCCATCGATCAGGAAACACCAGCCCTCGCTCCAGATACTGATGATCACGCACGCAAGCGAAGGCCACACCAGCCGCGCCGCGTTCACCATCGACGAGTTGATCGCAATCGCATTGCCCAGGTCCGCGCGGTCGTCCACCATCTGCACGATGAAGCTCTGCCGCACCGGCATGTCGAACGCATTCACCAGGCCCTGCAGCACGCTCAGCCAAAGCACCTCGGCGATCGTGATGCGATGCGCGAGCGTAAGCCCGGCCAGCGCCAGCGACTGCGCCATCGCCGCCACCTGCGTCGCGATCAGTACCTTGCGCCGGTCCATCCGGTCTACCAACACCCCGGCGAACGGCGCCAGCAGGAACGTCGGGATCTGCCCCGCGAAGGAGATCGTGCCCAGCAACAGCGCCGAGCCCGTCAACCGATACACCAGCCACGAGGTCGCTACCCGCGTCATCCAAGTGCCGACTAGCGAGACGCTCTGCCCTGAAAAAAACAGCCGGAAATTCCGCCCGCGCAGCGCCCGCCACGCATGCGAATAGCCGCCGCCGCGTTGCCTTCCGATGGCCGGATTAGGTGCGGAAAAAGCTGTCATCCTGAGCGAAGCGAAGGACCTGCTGGAAGGGAGTTTGCGGCCCGGTACCAGGCCTCGGGCAACGTAGCTCCTTTCAGGTTCACCTTCCTAGTGCGCCGCAACCTCCTGCTGTCCACCCGCGCGCGGATCGTTACGCTTGAGCAGAAACGAAAGCAGCGTCATCACCACGCAAGCGGCAAACAGCAGCCAGAACACATCGACGTACGCGAGCGTCGTCGACTGCGCCTGGAGATTGTTCAGGATCTGTCCGTTGGCCAGGTGCTGCGCATTCGCCCCGCCCATCTTGCCGGTAAACGTACCCTGGTACATGCCCTGCTCTCGCTGGTAGTTCATATTCGAGGGCACCACGTACTTCAGTAGCTGGTTCTGGTGGAACTGCCCACGCTGCGTCACCTCAGCATTCGTCAGCGCAATCAGGATCGATCCGCCAATATTCCGCACGAAGTTGATCAAACCGGAAATTTGGTTCGACTTCTGCCTCGGCAGGCCAAAGTACACCGCGGTCGTAAGAGCGATAAAGACAAGCGGAATGGAACCGATCTGGAACACCCGCAGCCAGGAGGCGGTGCTGAACGAGATCCCGAGGTTCAGCTTGGTCGCCGTCAGCCAGTAGGACAGGGCCGTAATCGCAAACCCGAACGCAATGATGTTGCGCGCCGGAAATCGTGTCACCGCCTGCCCCGCGATCGGCATCACCAGCAGCAGCGCCACACCACCACCGGCCAGCGACAGCCCCGCGATCGTCGCCGTGTAGCCTACCTGCGCCTGCAGATACTGCGGCTGCAGCACGGTCGTCGCGTTCAGGATGCCGCCAGTCAGCAGCATCAAAAAGCAGCAGACTGCGAAATTCCGGTTCTTGAACAGCCGCAGCTCCATGACCGGCGTCTTCGCGCCCCACCACTCCCAGATCAACAGCGCAACAATCGTAATCGCGAATACTGTCCCGAAAAACTGGATGAAGTGCGACCCGAACCAGTCCTTCTCCTGCCCCTTGTCGAGCATGATCTGCAGCGAACCCATCGACAGGACCAGCAGGCCGATCCCGATATAGTCCACCCGGAAAAAGTTCTTCAGGTCCGAGCCGATCCAGGGCGGGTCGTCCACCAGCCGCTCGGTCAGGATCAGCGCGAGAATGCCGACCGGAATATTGATGTAGAAAATCCAGCGCCAACTGTAGGTGTCCGTGATCCAGCCCCCGATCGTTGGACCGATCGATGGGGCAAGCACCGCCACCAGCCCGTAGAGCGCAAACGCCAGGCCACGCAATCGAGGCTCGAACGAGTCGGCCATGATCGCCTGCGCCATCGGCTGCAACCCCCCTCCGCCCGCGCCCTGAAAGACTCGAAATAGCAGCAGGAACCCAACCGAAGGGGCCAGCCCGCAAAGACACGACGAGGCCGTGAAGATGATAATGCAGGTCATGAAGAACCGCTTGCGGCCTAGTACGCTGGAAGCCCATCCGCCGAGCGGTAGCACGATCGCGTTCGCAACCAGGTACGAGGTCAGCACCCAGGTGCTCTCATCGTTGCTCGCCCCCAGCGAACCGGCGATATACGGCAGCGCCACGTTCGCGATCGAGGTGTCAAGCACCTCCATGAACGCCGCTAGCGCTACGGTAGCGGCAATCAGCCAGGGATTGGCCTTCGGTTTCCAGCTTGCGTCATACTGCCCTGCCATCGACACTCCGCAAAGCCCAGCTCCAGCCTCGGCCTCGCTGCTCTAGATGTTTGAACTCCCGCCGGAGTCGCGGAAAGTTCTCGCTGTCCGTCACCAAAGTCATCACGGAAACAACTGCCGGCATCCTGAGCGCAGCGATACCAAAGATCTGTCATCCCACCGCAGTCTCGCTTCTGAGGTGTGAAATCTATTGCCTAGCCCCGAGCCTCAAGGCTGCCGGGCCCCCGCCACACCCTTATTGTCCAGCCGCCCCCCGAGATACTCCGCCAGAAACGCAAGCGTCCGCGCCTCCGCTTCTTCCGCCGCCGCCGCGCTATAGCTCGCGCGCTCGTCGTTGTTGAAGCCGTGGCCAGCCTCATACAGGTACACCGGCACCTCTGGGTGCGCGGCCTGGATCGCCTCCACGTCGCTCACTGGGATGTGCTCGTCCTTCTCCCCAAAATGCAGCATCACCGGCCCCTAC
>CAXTSA010000397.1:0-2923 GCA_964246755.1 uncultured Acidobacteriaceae bacterium | reverse complement strand
CTCTTCTTCTATCCCAAAGCCGACACCCCCGGCTGCACCGTCGAGGCCTGCGGCTTCCGCGACACCTTCGCTAAACTCCAGCAGGCAGGCGTCGTCGTACTCGGGATCTCGCGCGACACCCCCAAAGCCCAGGCCCGGTGGAAAGCGAAGCATCAACTCCCCTATCCCCTCCTGGCCGACGTCGACGCCGAGGTCTGCAACCTCTTCGGCGTCCTCAAGGAAAAAAACATGTACGGCAAAAAGGTGAAGGGCATCGAGCGCTCCACCTTCCTCATCGCGCCCGACGGCACCCTCGCCCGCATCTGGGAGCGGGTCAAGCCGGAGGGCCACGCCGAAGAGGTGCTGGCCGCCTCGCAGTCAGCCTGACCCGTCCCCGTGCATCGCCCGCTGCCTCGCTCGTTTTTTCTTTCCCCGCCCGACGTGGTAGCACGCGCCCTCCTCGGCAAGCTGCTGCTGCGCCGTTTTGAGCGAGGCCGCCAGTCCACCACCCTCGCAGGCCGCATCGTCGAAACCGAAGCCTACTTCGGCCGGGACGACCCGGCGGCCCACTCCGCTGCCGGCCGTACCCCGCGCACCTCCGTGCTGTTCGGGCCGCCCGGACACGCCTACGTCTACTTCATCTACGGCATGCATGCCTGCCTCAACGTAAGCTGCGAGCCCGATGGGGTAGCCGGGTGCGTGCTCGTGCGCGCCCTTGAGCCCCTCCACGGCCTGCGCGAGATGGCCGCGCTGCGCGGCTTGGCCCAAGGCGTCTCGCCCCGCCTGCTCACCAGCGGCCCCGGGCGTCTTTGCCAGGCACTCGCGATCACCCGCGAAACCCTCAACGGAGTGGACCTGCTCGACCCCGCCGGCGACCTCGTGCTCGCTGAATCCGACCCGGCTCCGGGTGAGATTCCGGGTGAGGTCACCGTCACCCCGCGCCTCGGCATCCGCAAAGCAGCCGATCGCCCGCTGCGCTTCCTGCTGACCGGCAACCCCTACGTCTCCGGCCCCCGCGCTCGCCGCGGCTTCTAGGAACCTCTGATTAAGTCTCGGCCTTGATAAGCAGGCCCTTTCTATTGAGTGCCGATGTTGACCCCTGACACCCTTAATCAGAGTTCCCCTAAGGACACTCTGATTAAGTCCTCCGCCCGGCATTCACAGCGGTTAAGCTAGCCGCGTGAGGTGCGGAGATGAAGCAGCAGAGCTTGGCGGTTGCGAACGGGTTTGAGAAGTATGGGAAGCAGACGCGCCGGGCAGAGTTCCTTGCCGAGATGGAGCAGGTGGTGCCGTGGGTCGAGCTGCTCGCGCTGGTTGAGCCGTACTACCCGAAGCCCGGCAACGGGCGTCCGCCGGTCGGGCTGGAGCGCATGCTGAGGATTTACTTCCTGCAACAGTGGTTCAACCTGTCCGATCCCGCAGTGGAGGAGGCCCTTTATGACTCGAACGCGATGCGCTCGTTCGTGGCTATCGACCTGGGCCGGGAGCCCGCGCCGGACGAGACGACGGTATGCAAGTTCCGGCACCTGCTGGAGCGGCACGGGCTGCCGGAGCGGCTCTTCGCGCAGGTCAACACGCACCTGGCCGCGCGGGGCTTGAAGGTGGGCACGGGCACCATCGTGGACGCGACGATTTTGCACGCGCCGTCCTCGACGAAGAACAAGGCCGGGGCGCGCGATCCGGAGATGCACCAAGTGAAGAAGGGCGGCCAGTGGTATTTCGGTATGAAGGCCCACGTCGGGGTCGACTCGGAGACCAAGCTGATCCACTCGGTCGCGGCAACCCCGGCCAACGTGGCCGACAGCCGCATGCTTGCCGCGCTTCTGCACGGCGGCGAGCGTGAGGTCTGGGGGGATCAGGCCTACGAGGGGCATACGGTTGCAATCCGTGAGCGCGCGCCGGAAGCCGAGGACCGTGTGAACCGGCGTTGGCGGACCAAGCTGCGCAGCTACCCGGAGCAGCGCGAGCGCAACCGGGTCCAGAGCAAAACGCGCTCGCGCGTCGAGCACGTCTTCGCGGTGCTGAAGCTCCGGTTCGGCTTCACCAAGCTGCGGTACCGCGGCCTGATCAAGAACACCCACCGACTCTTTTCCACCTGCGCGCTGGTGAACCTGCTGCTTGCCCGCAGGCACCTGGGGCAGAACTGCGCGCCGGCTTGTGCCTGAAAAACCCGTTTGAGTGTTTCACCCGGACCTCCAAGCCACGAAATGACCCGAGACTTCCACCCAAACTTACGTTGAGCTGCCCTTCAAGCCCCGCAAGCCAGCAGCGCAACCTTATTCAGACCTTCCCTAGAGGTGAAAGGTGAAAGCGCCTACGGCGTCGGGGCGAAACCGCCTACTGCGTCGAAACGAAACCGCTGAAGGCGTCGGGGCGAAACCGCTGGAGGCGTGGAAACAAAACCGCCTGCGCGGCTGGCGGTCACTCTCTGGGGCATAGCCCGAACGTGACATGTTTTTGGGCTTCGCCGTTTCGACGCTTCGGCCTGGTACACCCTTGGGCTCGCTACACTTGTAGCTGCTATGGCGGATGATTTTGCACAACTGGTGAAGGCGCTGGCGGACATCGTCAAGGTGGTCGGGGAGCATGTGCGGCTGAGGAAGGCGGGGGCGCAGAACTGGACGGGGTTGTGCCCGTTTCACTCGGAGAAGTCGCCTTCGTTTTCGGTGCACCAGGCGCGGCAGTTCTTTCACTGTTTTGGGTGCGGGGTGTCGGGGGACGTGTTTACGTTTGTGCAGAAGGTCGAGAATGTTTCGTTTCCCGAGTCGGTGAAGGTGGTGGCGGGGAAGATGGGGATTGCGCTGCCGAAGCGGGAGTTCGCTTCGCCCGAGGAGGCGGCGGAGCACCGGGAGCGGGGGCGGCTGATTGAGCTGCACGAGCAGGCGAGCGTGTGGTTTGTGGAGCAGCTTAAAACCGCCGAAGGCGCGGGGGCGCGGGAGTACCT
>CAXTSA010000396.1:0-2946 GCA_964246755.1 uncultured Acidobacteriaceae bacterium | reverse complement strand
GCCGGGGCGTCGCCAAGTCCTGCTGCATTTTGATGACGGGCGGCCGCGTCTCGGAGATTTCGGCCCAGCGGCTTGCTGCCATGGTGCGTACCCAGGACGGGTTCGAGCTCGCGGAACTCGACCTGGAGCTTCGCGGCCCGGGCGAGTTTTTCGGGACTCGCCAGTCCGGTTTGCCGGATTTCCGCGTAGCCTCGCTGATCCGCGACCGCGCGCTGCTGGAGCAGGCCAAGACCGAGGCGCAGCGTTTTATCGCCGATGGCGACCGGGAAGCGACCGAGGTGGAAAAGACTGCGGTGTGGGATGCGCTTAAAGAGACATGGCAGCGCCGCTACGGGCTGGTCAATGCCGGGTAAGACTGGCCGGCTAGAGACTGGCCGATGCGAAACTGGCTGGCCAAGGAGTCGGCTGGCTGGGGCCTGGGAACCCTAAGCCCAGCTCACAGTGTGGGACGCGCTACGCAGCCTCGCGGAGAGCGCCCGGCGCAGCGTTGAGAAAGCTTTCGCTGGCCTTCTCCGCATAGAGCGACAGATGGACCCTCGCGGCCACGCTTCCCTCCTCTTCCCCAACGTGGTGGGTGCACTGGCACAGCTCCGTCAACTGCCCGTGTGCTTCGGTGCTCAGTTCCATGCCGGAGGCGACCAGCAGGCTGTACATCTCAATGGAATGCGTCCTGGGGAACTCGAAGTCGATATCGGCGCAGTGCTCGCTGACGGCACCGCGAGCCAGCACCCAGCCACCGCACGCCACCAGTGCGCCATCCAGCGTTTCGAGCAAAGACGCCGGCGCGCCCTCGCATGTTGCCACCAGCACCATGTTCCATTCCATCGCTGTTTGCCTCCCTGTCTGCTTTGCGCTCATGGATGCTTCATCGTCCAAGCGCGGCGTTTCAGGAGGGTTACTCCATCGATTTTTCGTTCTGCCCAGTATCACTTTGGTATGCTGCGGGTCATTGCTTGCCCCAAAAGGGGCCAAGTACCGGCGATGCGGTAGGGCATTTCTCCTTCCCATGTATACCGACCGGCGGCACTCTGCGTGGCTTTTCGGTCAAGAAAGCCACACGCCTCGGATTTTTGTCCGACACACCTAAGGGAGAAATGCTCTAGTATCGGGCAACGGGGAACGCGAACTATGATCGTGGGACTCGGCACAGACCTGGTGGAAGTGGCTCGTATCCGCCACTCGCTCGTGCGTTACGGCGACCGGTTTCTCGAACGCGTGTTTACACCGGCCGAGCGACTCTACTGCGCGGGCAAGCGCTACCCTGAGCAGAGCCTGGCTGCCCGCTTCGCGGCGAAGGAGGCCGGCGCAAAGGCTCTCGGCACCGGCATCAGCCGTGGAGTGGGTTGGGGCGACATCGAGGTGCTGCGGAAAAGCGGGCAGGCACCCCGTCTGCTACTGCACGGGCGCGCCGGCGAACTGGGTCGTACGCTTGGGGTCTCGCGTACCTCACTGTCGATTGCGCATACTGACCGGTATGCCACCGCCGTTGTGATCCTAGAAAAGGATGGAGCCTAAGCCGGAACGATTCCGAATAAACGGAGAACTCGCTGTAACGCCCTACGGCTCTCGTACATCCAAGCGAGATGCTTTGACCCTGGGGTTACGCCGGTTTTGCCGGAAACGCAGACGAGCGGCCGGGCAGCACTCTAGAATGGGAAACAGAACAGGCGAACGGCTAGAGCCGTCGCTTGCTGCCGAATACGTTCACAGCGGGGTGGCCCACCGAGGCTGTCCACGAGGGAGTTTGTGCCGAGCCAGCAGGAAGTGCATTGGTCGCAGCTGAAAGTAGGTGTGCTGGTGTTTGCCGCTCTTGTGGCACTCACGGCGCTGGTTTTCCTCATGTCCGGAAGCGGTGGCGGTGTGTTTTCCCACAAGCTGACGGTACGGTCCTACTTTGAGGACTCAGCCGGGTTGAAAGTGGGTGGCCCGGTCAACCTGGAGGGTGTCACGATCGGGACGGTGAAAAGCATCCGCATCGCGCCCGAACGCAAGCTGACCCCGGTCGAGGTCACGATGAAGATCGCCGGCAAGTACTCTCCCAATGTCCACCAGGACTCGCAGGCAAGCCTGGAAACGATCGGCGTGCTGGGCGATACGGTGGTCAACATTAACAGCAAAGCGGCGCAGAAACCGCCGATCGCTGAAAACGGCGAGCTGCCCACCAATGAAACGCCCTCGCTCTCGGACGTGATCAAGTCCAGCCAGGGGACCATTGAGCAGGTCAACACCATTCTGGCCAAGCTCGACAGTCTGGTTGACTCCCTGAACACGGGCCGCGGCTCGATTGGGCAGCTTATCAATAATCCCGACCTCTACAATCACGCCGTTTCCGCGGTGACGCAGTTGCAGGGGCTCGTCAACGAAATATCGAGCGGCAAAGGCTCGATCGGGAAGCTGGTCAACGACGATTCGCTCTACAACCGCGCCAATGACGCGATCTCGCATCTGGACTCGGTCACGCAGCAGATCGACTCCGGGCAGGGCTCGATCGGGCGGCTCATCAAGGACCCCTCCCTCTACAACAACCTGCAGCAGTCGACCGCAAGCCTGAACCAGCTGCTCGCCGACGTGAATGCCGGCAAGGGAGGCCTGGGGCTGATCGCGAAAGACCCGCAGTTCGCGGGCAAGCTGAACGACACGGTCACGCGGCTCGACTCCATCCTTTCGCGCGCCGACAATGGCGAGGGCACGCTCGGACAGCTGGTTCGCAATCCTTCGCTCTATAACCACGCCGACGACATGGTCGCGAACGCAAATCACCTGGTCACGGCGATCCGCGAGAACCCGAAAACTTATCTGACCTTCCACGTGAAGATTTTCTAGAGAGCGCGGGAGCAAAGGGTGGTACGTTCGTTTCGTCAGCGTTTCTTGACGGAGTGTTCGCCATGTCTTTGCTTCGCTTGCTCCCTGCCTGTGTTCTGCTTACGAGCCTGCCTGCCGTAGGGC
>CAXTSA010000395.1:0-2952 GCA_964246755.1 uncultured Acidobacteriaceae bacterium | reverse complement strand
ACCAGATCTCCCGCCGCTCCTTTACCCGCCTCCTGCCCGCCGCCGCAGCCGCCGCCTCCCTTCCAGCAGTAGCCGCTCCAGCCGCTCAAGCCCAGCAAGCCGCTCCCGTGACCGGCGGCAAGTTCCCCGAGGGCTTTCTTTGGGGCTCCGCGACAGCTTCCTACCAGGTCGAGGGCGCCGTCAAGGAAGACGGCCGCGGCCAGAGCATCTGGGACACCTTTTCCCACACTCCCGGCAAGACCCACAACGGCGACACCGGCGATGTGGCCGACGACGACTACCACCGTTACAAGGAAGACGTCGCGATCATGAAGGAGCTGGGCCTGAAAACCTGCCGGTTCTCGATCGCGTGGCCCCGCATCTTCCCCGAAGGCACCGGCTCGCCCAACCCCAAAGGCCTGGACCACTATCAGCGCTTTGTCGACGAGCTTCACAACGCCGGCATCGAGCCTTACTGCACGCTCTACCACTGGGATCTTCCGCAGGTCCTCGAGGACAAGGGCGGTTGGCAGAACCGCGCCACCTCCCAGGCGTTCGCCGAGTACTGCGGCTACACCGCCGGCAAACTCTCCGACCGCATCAGCCACTTTATGACCACCAACGAGATCGAGACCTTCACCGATCTTGGCTACGGCAACGGAACGCACGCCCCGGGGCTCAAGCTCGACCCCAAAGCCTTCGCCCAGGTCTGCCACAACGCCGTGCTCGGCCACGGATTCGCTGTCGAAGCCATCCGCGCGCACGCGAAAGCCAACACGCGGGTCGGTCTCGCCGAAAATATCTCCTCGACCGTCCCGGCCATTGCCACCGACGAGCATATGCGCGCCGCCCGCACCGCCATGCAGGAAGAAAACGCCCGCTACATGAACGTCATCCAGACGGGCAGGTACACTGACGCCTACCTCAAAAAACTAGGCCCCAATGCCCCTCAGTTCACCGACGCCGACCTGAAAGCCATCTCCTCCCCGCTCGACTTTGTCGGCATCAACGTCTACACCCCCACCTATGTCATGGCGGACCCAGGCAGCGAGCTAGGCTACCAGGTCGTCCACTTTCCCAACTCCTACCCGCACATGTTCTCCGACTGGCTCCACATCGGCCCTGAAGCCCTTTACTGGGGACCCAAGTTAGCTCACGAGGTCTGGGGTATCAAAACCATCTACATCACCGAAAACGGCGCATCCTCAAGCGACAAGCTCACGTCGGACGGCCAGGTTCTGGCCACCGACAGCACCATGTATCTCCGTAACTATCTCACCCAGCTTCATCGCGGAGTGAGCGAGGGCGTCCCAGTCAAGGGCTACTTTCTCTGGAGCCTGCTCGATAACTACGAATGGGCTGACGGCTATGAAAAGCGTTTCGGCATCACCTATGTCGACTTCCAAACCCAGAAACGGACTCCGAAACTAAGCTCCCGCTTCTACAAAGCCACCATCGCCGCCAACGCCGTCTCGTGAAGTAAGATCGGATGGAACTTACCTCCTACCTCCAGGGTATAAGTTCCACCGGTACAAGCACTTATTGGGGCGAAGAACGAATGCGGCGGGCGGGCCGGACTGACCTCGCAATCAGGTCCGACTGCTGAAACGACTGCTCCCAGTGCTGACGGAGATGATTCTCTTTGCGGGTTGCGGACAAGCCCCCCTCGCGCGGGTGGGTTGCGCCTCTTCCGCCGCCTGCGTACCGTAGGGGTATACCGATCGCCCGGGAGAGTCGAGATGCCCGCACTTGTGACCGACCTGCTCCAGCAGTACTCCTCCCAGCCCAAGCACGATCGAGCGGAGACGTTTCCGCCCCTCGGCCCAAAGGTGAAAGCACTGATGGTCTGGCCACGCTTCCCGCCCTCTTTCTGGGGATTCGAGGGCGTGCTCGAAATTATTCCCGAGCGTTCCATCATGCCGCCGCTTGGCCTGGTCACAGTAGCCGCGCTTTGCCCGCCAACGTGGGACATACGCCTGCTCGACCTGTCCTTCGATGAATTGCGGGATGAAGACCTGCTGGGGGCCGACCTCGTCATGGTCAGCTCCATGCATGCGCAGCGCGTCAGCACCCTCGAAGTCCTGGAGCGCGCCCGCTCTCTGGGGCGCAGGACGTTCATCGGTGGTCCATGGGCCAGTAGCGAACCGGAGTTCCTGCTCACCAAGGCTGACCACGTTATGGTGGGTGAAGCAGAGGAAGTGATGGGCGGCATCTGCCGGGCTCTGGAAGACGGCACCGCGCACGCGCTCTATCAAGTCATCGACAAGCCGGCCCTGACGGAGAGCCCGATTCCGCGCTTCGACCTGCTCGAGATGAGCAATTACACCTCCATGCCGGTGCAGTTCTCCCGAGGTTGCCCCTTCCAGTGCGAGTTCTGCGACATCATCACGATCTACGGCCGTAAGCCAAGGGCAAAAACACCGGCGCAGATGATAGCCGAGCTCGAAACCCTGCAAAGGCTCGGCTGGCGCAATGAAGTGTTCATCGTGGACGATAACTTCATCGGCAACAGTAAGCTGGCCCTGCAACTCACCCGTGAGCTCGCCGAGTGGCAGAAGCACAACAAAAAACCCATGTCCTTCTACACGGAGGCATCCATCGATCTGGCAGACCGGCCGGAGCTGCTTGCCTCGATGGTGGAAGCGAACTTCATGTATGTGTTTCTCGGGATTGAGACGCCATCGGCCGAGGCGCTCAAGGGGTCGTCGAAGTTCCAGAACCTGCGCGGCGATCTCGTCACCAACGTGAATAAAATCAGGGAGAGCGGGCTGTGGGTGCTGGCCGGTTTCATCGTTGGTTTCGACTCCGATGACGAGACCATCTTCGAGCGACAGCTACTCTTTATTGAGAAAACCGCGATCACGTGGGCGATGGCCGGCGTTCTCCAGGCTCCGCCCACCACGGCTTTGTTTGACCGCATGAAACGCGAAGGGAGACTGATCGAAGACAGCCAGGCGACCTCGAACTTTAGCC
>CAXTSA010000394.1:1353-2959 GCA_964246755.1 uncultured Acidobacteriaceae bacterium | reverse complement strand
TTACACTAGTTGTATTGTCGTGGATCGCAAGCGTATTAAAGCCACTCTCAGCTGCTGCAACTGAAGCGAGTGTTTGCACCGCGTCACCAGCCGCGCAACTTGTGGAAATCTGCGTAAACAGCAGCGTTCCTAGGAACATGCACTCGCCTCCAGGTTGCGCCCATCTTGCCTTTTCAGCACGGTTCGAGAACAGTCCAGCCACCTTTTTTGATACGCGCGGTTGCCCTCGTGCATCGAAACGTGTCATCAGCCGATTAACAGCGTTTTACCGCCGGTCGGCCATGATCTATAAGTCATAAAAACCGGCGTGAGCAAGCCTAAATGCACTGTTCCGCGAGAAAATTATTTCGCTGGTTTCGGATCGGGCGAGAGAAGGTGCAGGACGTCATGCTGGATGACGTTGGCGAGCCGCTGCATCGTCCCGAGTGTCAGGTTGACCTGCCCGCTTTCGATCTTTGAGATTGTGCGCTGCGCAATACCGGAGAGCCTTGCAAGCTGGTCCTGCGACAGACCCTGATGTTTGCGAAACGTCCTTAGGTTGTAACCGAAACGTTCCTGCAACTCCGCGGCGGGAACTGCATCTGGTTCGGCCAAGGCCGTGTCCGATCGTTGCTTAGCCATCGTGCGGGTCTCTATATCAAGTCCTTGCGCGTCTGATACGACCACCAGACACGTCGTTGGCGTCCTCAGACGGGCGCCTTATGCGGGTATGGCGTACGAATCCCGCCCGATCGAGTCCTTTGAAACCCTCCATCACCCAGCTTTTTGACCCGGATCGGCGGTAGTGTGCGTTACAGTTCATTATCGCACGCAAAAGTTGCGCTTCCCGGGAAGGGGCGGCAGACTGCCCAGGGCGGCGGCTCAGCCGAGGGAGAGGTGACTATGCGCAACCTGCCGGCCCGTCCGGACGCCGCCGAGCTCGACGAGGTGCCAAGCGCCGAGCTCGTTGAGCAGGCGCACACCAACCTCACAACCTACTTCCAGGCGGCCCGCGGTGCGTTCTCGGTGGCCACGGCGCGAGCCCTGCAGGGTGACAGTGCGTTGTTCGCCGCCTGGTGCTCCTCTGCCGGCCGCCAGGCGCTGCCCGCCGAGGCGGGCACCGTTGCCCTGTTCGTCGACGAGCTGGCGAAGACAAAGAAGCCGGCGACCATCCGCCGCTGCGTGTCGAGCATCTCGCACATGCACAAGGCGGCCGACATGCCGAACCCCTGCGAGCGCAACATCGTCAAGCTCGCGCTCAAGCGCATGGGCAAGGCCAACGGCACCGAGCAGAAGCAGGCGCTCGGCACCAACCGCCGCCTTGTGGATCGTATGCTGGAGGCAGGCGGAACCGACGTCCGATCCGTTCGGAACCGTGCGATGCTCGCGACTGCCTATGACACGCTTGCCCGCCGGTCGGAACTGGTCGCACTTCACGCGCAGGACTTGGCGACCACGGAGCACGGCGACGGCTCGATCAAGATCCGTCGCTCGAAGACGGATCAGCTTGGCGAGGGATCCATCCGCTACCTGGCGCCGGACACCATGAAGCTGATCCAGGAATGGCTGGCGCTCGCGGAACCCGAGAGCAAGCCGGTCCCCGAGCAGGACGAGGCAGGCCAGCCGA
>CAXTSA010000394.1:0-1253 GCA_964246755.1 uncultured Acidobacteriaceae bacterium | reverse complement strand
CGCTACACAAAGAGGCAGCACGCGAGGCGCAGCGGGTCCGCCCGCCTCGCCCAGCTGCAGAACCGGGTCAGCTAGGAAATGACCACGACGCTTAGCAAAGCACCCGCTCGCAGCACGCGAAACGAGCGCGCGAGGCGCATCGTTAACGCATCGGCGGTGACAACGGTCGATGATCCCGACTCGATCCTCTACCAGCACACGGTGTTCTGCCAGACCGGCCTTCCCTACCGTGATCCAGGCAACGCCGTGACAAGTTGGGAGCGGGTCAACGGTCACGTCCACATGGCAATCACCGCGGGCAGGGCCATGCACCCGCAGCAGGGCAAGCTGGTCCAGCTCGGACTTCCGTTCGGGCCGAAGCCACGATTGATCCTGGCTCATCTAAACGGCGAGTCCTTGCGGCAGCAGTCACCAGAAATCGAGGTGGACGCGAGCCTGACCGCCTTCGTCAAGCGGCTAAGGCTCGATCCTGGCGGGCGTACGATCGGCACCATAAAGGATCAGCTCGCCCGCTTGTCGGCGGCACACATCACCCTTGGCACCATCCGCGACGGTCGCGCAGTCACGGTCAACAGCCAGATCGTGACAGCCTTCGATCTGTGGTTTCCGAAGGCGGACGGGCAGCGGGTCCTATGGCCTTCGTATCTCCGGCTCTCAGCCGACTATTTCGACAGCCTGACACGTCATGCGGTGCCCCTCCATGATCACGCGCTCATGGCCCTGTCGGGCAACGCCATGGCCCTCGACCTCTACGCCTGGCTGGCGCAGCGGCTACACAGGGTTGATCCGGCCAGGCCAGCGCTCATCCCATGGCCGGCTCTAAGGGAGCAGTTCGGATGGAGCTATGACCAGCTCATCCATTTCCGACCTGTCTTCCGCCGCACCCTCCAGCTCGTCACCACTCAGTACCGCGCCGCTCGGGTGGAGCTAGACGCGAGGGGGATGACGCTGCAGCACAGCCCATCCCCGGTCAAGGGCCGTACCGCGATTATCGTCAGGAAGTGACACAGATTATACTCGACCTTTCAAAGCCTTAGCTACGGGCACTTTGCGATACCTGTCCTCGCCCCGCTGGCACGGGCACTTTGCGATACCCTCAGAAATCGAGAACCACGGGCACTTTGCGATGGTGTAGATCAATCTGTTTATCCAAGCTAAATTTAAAATGGAAGTCGCGGGCACTTTGCGATGATGGAGCGCGGGCACTTTGCGATAGAAGCCTATAGTAAGTACCTATAGCCTTCCGATAGCTG
>CAXTSA010000393.1:0-2961 GCA_964246755.1 uncultured Acidobacteriaceae bacterium | reverse complement strand
GTGTAGCCGAGCGCGTGGAGGTACTTGTAGATGCCGCGATAGTATGTCGCCGCGCCGTTCCAGTAGGAGGAAAGCAGCGAGGAGCCAAAGGCCAGGATATTCACGCGAGCACCTCGTCAAAGATGGCGCCGAGCTGCTCCGCGCGATGCAGGGTGGTGTGGCGAGCGCGCACCGTCGCGAGTCCCTGCGCGCAGAGCTGCTCCCGCGCCGCATCATCGCGCAACAACTCGCGCAGGCACGCAATCATCTCGCCCGTGTCCCGCGCCCATAGAAAATCATGCGGGCCGAAAAGCGACTCCGCATCCTCCCACGGCGCCGAGACAAGCGGGATGCCACAGGCCAGCGCCTCGAAAACGCGAATGGTCGGGATGCCCGGCAGCTCGGCCGCATACTGGCGGCGCGGTACGTGCACGGTACATCTCGCCCGGGCGAACGCGGCAGGCGCGTCGAGATTAGCCAGGTAGCCACCGTAGGCCACGCCGGCTCCGGCAAGCGCGTCGAGCCCACTCTGCGGATAGCGCACACCGTAGATGAGCGCGTTGCGAGCGGGGGCCACGCGCGCCGGCTCCAGAAGAAACCGCGCGAGTTCGTCGGTGCGCTCCCCGTCGCCCCAGTTGCCGATCCAGAGCAGGTCGCGCTCGGGTTTCGCCTCAGGCACCGGCTGAAACACGGAAACATCGGCCGCCTCGTGCAAAGTCCAAACCCGCTCCGCCCCCCAGCGCTCGCGGTAAATGCGGCGCAACGCTTCACCGAAAGCGAGCACGCCGTCAAAGTCCGCGACGCGCAGACGGCTGAGCTGCTCCGGGCTGGAAGAGGCGCGATGGTGCGTGTCATGGAAGAGCACGCGAAAGCCGTGCGGTTCGCGCAGAGAGAGCACGCGATCCACAAGCGCGGGCTCAGACCACTCATGCACGATGGCAATGTCGGCGTCCGTGAGTGTTTGCGCGAGAACCGGATCATCCACAGTCGCGTACGTGCGCACGGCAAGCTCCGGGTAGGTCGCGGCGAACTGCGCGAGCGACTGCCGGCCCGTTCCACCCTCGCTCAGGAGATTGGTGTAGGACCAGCCCTCCGCAGGCTCCAGCGCGGTGAGGGAGTGACCGAGCGCGCAGAGCCCGCGCAGCAGCCCCCGGAGAAAGTGCGCGTTGCCGTTGTTCCAGTCCGAGCGAAGCGAGTGCGCGAGGTAAACGATGCGCCTCCGGTTCATGCGACGCTTACCTGGACCAGTGAGCCGTACAACGCTTCGTGACGGCTCACCATGGTGTCCGCGGTGTAGCGCGTACGCGCGCGGGCCAGAGCTCTCGCGGCCAGCTCCTCGACTTGCTCAGGCCGCCGGGCAAGCTGGCGCAGGATCGCTTCGAGCGCTCGCGCATCGCCCGCGGGATAGAAGACCGCGGCGTCGCTCCAGATCTCGCGCAAGGTCGGCAGATCGCTCAGTACCAGCGCGCAGCCGCTCAGCGCCGCTTCAAGCGGCGCCAGCCCAAACGGCTCATAGCGCGAGGTGGCGACGTAGATCGCAGTGCGGCTGTACAGGTCGCGAAGCTCCGCCGCATCCTGCTTCCCGAGATACGTGACGCCGGAGGACTGTGTTGCGCGAGGTGCGCCGGGATCATGGGCACCAGAGACGGGAGACACCGGCTCACCGGCGATCACGAGCGGCATAGGCACGTCGATCTCTTCCAGCAGCGCCACGTGCTTGCCGGGGTCCCAGGCGCGTCCGACGGTAATGGCCTGCAACAGTTTTGGCCGGTCCGGCAGGAACAGCTCCGGCGAGCGTCCATTAGCGACGACCTCAATACGGCGATCAATGCCGTACTGCTCGCGCAGCTCGCGCGCCATCCACGCGGTCGGCGCGCTCAGGCGCGTGGCGGCTTGCAGACCCGCCTGCACCAGCGCGGCGTAGGCGCGGAACCGTCCTGTGTCCGGGACGCTTTCGCCGTGCACCGCCTGCCACCAGCTCAATACGCAGCTATGCCCGGTGAGCACCACGGGCAAGGTGTCAGACAAAGCGCCATAAGCGAACTGGTTGCTATGGAGTAGGTCCGGCTGCAGGCGAAGCGCAAGCTCCCGCAACAGGTCCGAGGATCGCGCCAGGTCTTCGCCGGCGTCGTCCATCCACTCGAGGCGGTACTCGGTCTCTACGCATTGAAACAGCGGAGAGGTCATGCTGTGCACCCAGTCTCGCTGGCCTTGATCAAGAGCATGGCCCAGGCTGACGAGCGTGACCTGATGCCCGCGGCGGAGCAGCCCCGCGCTCAACTCTTCGGTGTACGTCCACACGCCTCCGACCGAGTCCGTGGTCAGAAGGACATGCATTCGAGCTCCTCCAAAGCGACCGGCTTTTCCTCCTGGATGTCGCTGAACCCCCGCTCGGCAAACAGGCTTAGATAGTAGCGGTGCGCTCGCTCCCACGCCTCATCGTCAGGCGCCGCGCCGAAAGTCTGCACGTACAGGGGCGAGCCCGGGAATGGGAACATCGGCACCGGATCGGACACCCAGACGCCCTTGGCTTTCAGTTCATCCTGCCAGGCGCGCACCTCGGCCATATCGTCCTGCTCGGTGCGGATTAAATTCGCCTGCACCCACGGAATGCGCAGCTTTGCATAGGCCAGCAACTCGGCGATGCGGTCGGTCGACATGCGGCAGTTCTTGTTCAACTCCTTGCGCCCCTCTTCTGTAATGGACTCGATGCCGCACTCGATCGAAATCGCATGTGCGCGGCCCAGCAAATCGAAGCTCTCCTCATCCCACAGATCGATGCGGGTCTGAAAGCCTATCTTCAGCGGACGCTTCGCGATCTCTTCGAGCAGTGTGCGCACGTTTTTGCCGACACCGAAAATCTCATCGATGAAGTAGACGTATGTCACGCCGCGCGCGATCAGCGCGTCGATCTCTGCGAGCACAACGGAGACGGGGCGCTCGCGGTATTTATTGCGGAACAGCGTCTTGTTACAGAAGGAG
>CAXTSA010000392.1:0-2976 GCA_964246755.1 uncultured Acidobacteriaceae bacterium | reverse complement strand
TTGTTCGGCTTGCTGCTGCCGCTCCCCTGGCTGGGCGAGCGCGCTGACCGCATCGCCATCGTCGCGCTCACGGGCTATGCCCTGCTGCCCATCCTGCGCAACACCTACGTGGGTATCCGCGGTGTGGAGCCCGCGGTAGTCGACGTAGCCCATGCCCTCGGCATGACCGGCTGGCAGCGCCTCACCAAGGTTGAGCTGCCGCTGGCCGCCTCGGTAATCCTGGCCGGTTTGCGCACCGCGACCGTTACGGCGGTCGGCATCGCAACGATCGCGGCAGCGGTGGGCGCGGGCGGCCTGGGCGAGTTTATCTTTCGCGGCGTGGCCTCGGTTGACGACCGGCTGGTGCTGGCCGGGGCGATCCCGGCAGCGCTGCTGGCGTTGGGCGCCGATACCCTGCTCGGCTTGGCGGAAACAAAGTTCAAAGTGCCGGGGCGGGACCGGCGACAGTAGCCGAATTGTTCTGCAATTAACTGCGCGTGTTCAGAAACTGTGAGATCACATGGCTGATTCAGGAACCATCGACGACAAAGTTCAAATCCTGTTGCGACTCGCGACAGATGTTGAAATGTTCTTTCTGTTAGCGTCCACTCTATTTGCTGTGGATGCCTTTCTATACCTCTACAATTGCCAGAAGCTGACGCTTGCAGGCTTTCAGTGGTCATACTTGCGCGGTAACCAGATCGGTGAGGTACTTCTTTTCCTTCTCGCATTCTCCTTTGTCACAACTGTGGTCGCGCCCATGCTTGCGCGAGCCATTCAATTTGTCTTGCTGTTTAGCTGGAAACCCGCGTGGTTGGAGAGACTTTTAGAGCCAGAGGAAAAGGGCTGGGATAGTTTGGCCGCAGGCTATGTCCGGCTGCAGAAAATGGAAGATCTCGCGCTGTCCGACAAGGAATATTTTTACCTTCTTGCCGAAGTGAAGGAGGAGCGCCAAAAGATCGCCTCGTCGCGGCAGGAAGCGAACAGAATCGCGAGAATCGCCTTCTCGTTCGTTATAAATGCCGGAATCGATTTCTACGCCGGTTTCAGATCGCACGCGACGCTGTCATGGAAAATTAGCGGCAGCTTTTCAAACACACACAGCATACTTGGCTCCGTCCTTCTCTTACTTGTTATCGGGTTTTGTGTGGTTCTGATGGGAATTATCAAACCTCTCTTCGCATTTGAAAGCCCTCTAAACGAGTTAATCCGCTATAAGCCGCTAGCAGAAAAGCTAAGAGAAGAGCGAGATCGTGGAATAGCAAAGGAGTCATCAGGCATGGTGATCGCGCCGACAAAGCGCATGCGAACACATCTAGAGCTGGCGTTGGCGCTTTGTGTATTTCTCCTCACATCCTGCTCGCCGCCCCGCTTCGACCGCCCGGTGATCGGGGCCAAGAACTTCACCGAGCAAGTAGTGCTCGGCGAGCTGCTGGCGCAGCACATAGAAGCAAAGACCGGGCTCAAGGTCGAGCGCCGCTTCTATCTGGCAGGCTCCTACATCGCGCAGCAGGCCATGATCTCCGGCCGTATCGACGCCTACGTCGAGTACACCGGCACGGCGCTGACAGCGATCCTGAAGCAGCCGCCCGTGCACATGCCCGACCCTGCGCAAAACGAAGCTGCCTCGCTCGCGACTGTGCGCCGTTTGTATGCGCAGCGCTACGGCGTCGTCGCAACCGAGCCTCTGGGCTTCGAGAACACCTTCGCCATGATCGTGCGGCCAGGCGAGGGCCAGGTGCGTACGCTTTCACAGGCCGTGAGCGCGACGCCCGGCTGGCGGCTGGGCGTGGGCTATGAGTTTGAGGAGCGTCCCGACGGGCTGCACGGGCTGGAGGCGGCCTACGGCCTGCGCTTCGCGGGCGCGCCGCGCACCATGGACCTGGGCCTGCTCTATCGCGCGCTCGGGGCGCACCAGGTCGACATCATCGCCGGCAACTCGACCGACGGGCCGATCGCGGCGCGGCACCTGCAGGTGCTCGCCGACGACAAACATTACTTCCCCTCGTACCAAGCGGTGCCCCTGGTGCGCAAGGCAGCGCGTGACCAATGGCCGCAGCGTCGGGGCGCGTTTGCAGACCACGCCCGAAAGATCTCGGCCGACGACATGCGCGCGATGAACGAAGCGGTCGACGGCGAGCATAGGGACGTCGTCGAAGTAGTGCGAGCCTTTCGCGCGCAGCACGGCCTGTGAGGAGGTCTCCATGACAGCGCAACACCGGCCCGAACCCAGCCCGGAAGTCAACCCGGAACCATGGTTGCGAGGCACCCTCGCAGAGGTGTCGGCCGTGCCCCGCGCGGTGCTGCACGCGCTCGTGCTGGCGGAAGAGAATGTGAACCGCTGGACATCCGAGCTCACCAGCGAGGAGATCCACGCGAAACCGTTCGGCCTGACGCCGTTCGCGTTCCACGTGCGGCATATCGCGCACTCGCTCGACCGTCTGCTGACCTACGCCGAAGGCTCACCGCTGAACGTGATTCAACAGGCTGCGCTGTCGGTCGAGCTCGAGCCGGGGATCAGCCGAGAGGCTTTGCTGGCCGAGTTTCGCACGATGCTGCGCGAAGCGGGAGAGCGGATTCGCGTCCTGCCCTTGGACGAGCTAGAAAATCCGCGCTTTGTCGGCAGCAAGCGACTACCGGCAACCCTCGGCGGCCTGCTGGTGCACCTGGCCGACCACACCCAGCGCCACGCCGGGCAGGCGGTTACGACGGCCAAGCTGCTGCTCGCATTACGGAAGTGATGCGGTGAAACCGGAAAGCGGTCTTAAGAAACGCAGCCAAGAGGAGCGACCCTCGGATCAAACTCGCCGCCGAAGCGGGTTTCCCGTCGTTCCCCGAAGCCACGGAGCCAAGAGGAGACCGCTTCTTGCTCTCCCTGCTACTCTGGTGCGGGCCACTCGCCCCGTTGAGCTGCTCTCCTCTTGCCCGTAGCGAACAAGACGCCTGACAACCCGCCTGCCTGGAAGCCGCGCCACAACCCCTGGCTCATCGCGCTCA
>CAXTSA010000391.1:0-2985 GCA_964246755.1 uncultured Acidobacteriaceae bacterium | reverse complement strand
GGTTCGGGCGGGGCTCCTGCCACAGCGGGGGGCAGCGCGGCCGAGGCCATGGCGGTCTTTCTCGCAGCCCACCTGCTTTCCTCCGCGCTGGTCTTTTTCGCACTCCGGCGACGCGGCCACATGCCGGCCGGGGTGGTCGGGGTCTTTTCGCTCGGGACGCTGAGCTCCGTCGCGCTCGCCTCGCTCGCGTGGCTCAGGGCCGAGATACCCGGGCTCGCGACACCGCTTTCGCTCGCCATGCTCGCGCTGGTCGCCTGCTCGCTCGCCGCCTTATGTCTGCTTGGGCAGAAGCACGGCTGGCTGCCGAGTGCTGCCGAACTCCGCCGCGTGGTCGATGCAGGGAGGGCCCGCCTGTTTCGAACCGGAGCTGCCCGCCGGGGGCGCCGCTGATGACCGCTGCCGTGACAACCATCGCACAGGAGCCAACTGTCGCGAAGCCTCAGCCGGTCACGCCGGTGGTGTCGGTCACGCCGATCCACGTCCTCGCCTACGTGCACCTGCGCAACATCCACCGCTCGACAGGCGCGGGCCGGGTCGCGCGACAGCTGTGCGAGCACCTCGCGCTGCGCCCCGATATCCGGCTCAGAATCCTGGCTGACGCCCGGGACCGCGCACGCATCCTGCCGCTGGTCGGCTCGCCCTGGGACCGGTTCGAGTACTCGACCTTCCCGTCCGATACGTCGCGGCAGCAGGCACGCTGGATCGCGTTCGACTCGCCGCGGGCCGAGCGCTTCTGGCCGGACGCCGAGGTTGTCTTCTCGACCGGGGAGTCCTATGTGCCGGCCGCCAAGGCGCGCACGGTCGTGACGCTGCATGACGCGGCCTATTTTGAAGACTTCGCGCACCGGCGGGGGTCCGCCTACTGGAAGCAGCGGCTCAAGTGGAAGATCCTGTTCCGCAAGCTGAGCCGGGAGGTGGACCTGTTCCACACTGTTTCGCAGTTCTCGGCCGACCGGCTGGCGCACTTTTTCCCCGCGATGCGCACCCGGCTCCGCGTGGTGCCGAACGGAGTCTCGCCGCGCTTCTTCGCCCCGGCCGAGCCGGCCGGTCTCGCCTTCCTTGAAGAGCTGCAGCTCGGAGCCTCCTGCGGCCGGGAGTTCCTGCTGGTGCCCGGCGGGCTGCACTACCGCAAGAATGCGGAGCTGATCCTTGAAGCCGCGCCGCTGCTGTTCCGGCGCTTCCCTGCACTCACGGTCGTGGTCGTCAACCACTCCGACCCCGGGTATGCCGAGCGCGCCGGCGCGCTTGGGCCCCGGTTCCGGCTTCTTGGCTTTGTGCCGGACGAGGCCTTGCGCGCGCTCTACGGCGCCTCGGCCGCGGTCTGGTTCCCTTCGCGCTACGAGGGCTTTGGGCTGCCGGTCGTCGAGGCGATGGCCTCGGGCGCGCCGGTAATCGCGAGCAATTGCTCGTCACTACCCGAGATCGCAGGTGGCGCCGCGCTGCTTGCCGATCCGCTCCGTGTGCAACCGCACCTCGATGCGATCAGTTCGATCCTTTCCGACGAGCGCGCCGCGGCAGAACTTCGTGTGCTCGGCCGCGCGCGGGCCGGGGCGTTTACCTGGGCGGCCTCCGCCGGACAGATGGCAGACCATTTTCGATCGTTGCTGTAAAGCTCTTTGCTGTAACCGGTCGCGGCCCGGAAAGCCGCGGGAGGGGAGAAGGCGCATGGCGAAAACCAGGACACCCGGCGAGAGGGCGAGTCAGTTCGGACTTCGGGCCGTCGCTGAACCGAAGTCAACCGGGCGCTTAGCCTCCCCGGAGGAGTCGGCCAAGATGGTTGTCGAGATTTCCGCGCAGAGCTCGGCCACGGCCAAGCCCCCCCTCGAGGCTTCGGGCATTCCCGTGAGCAGCCCCGTGAGAAGTTCCGTGAGCAGTTACAGGAGCAGTGACAGGAGCAGTGACAGGAGCAATCCCATAGCCGGTGTCGCGCGCTCCCGGCGTGGCGCCGAAGCCCAGGCGGTGGTCGTGCATAGCGGCGCGCGCGACGGCTACCAGCTTGCCCGCGCCTTCTACGACGCCGACCGGCTCGAATCCCTCATCACGGATCTCTACTGGCCCGCTGACCGGAGATGGGCCGCCGCTCTCGGGCGCCTGCTGCCTGAAGAGACCCGGGCCCAGCTCCGCCAACGCTGGGAACCGCAACTGCCCTCGAGCAAGGTGCGCTCGCTCGCAGTGCGCGGCGCCGGCACACTGCTGGTCGATAAACTCCGCGGGGCTCCTTTCGCATGGAAGCGCGGCCTGATGCGCCGGACGGATGCGGCGCTCGGGGGAGCCGCAGGGCGCCGGGCGCGATCCACCGGGGCGACGCTGGTCTCCTACAGCTACTACGGCTACCACGGCTTCGCCCAGGAGCCGAAGCCGGGCATCCTATTCCAGCTCCACCCACACCCGGCGAGCATGCGCCGCATCCTCGCCGCCGAGCTTGCGCGCCATCCCGACTGCCGGGAATCGCTGGCCAAGGAGTGGGAGCTCGCCTTGCCCGAGACGGACTTCGCTCGCCTGATCGAAGAGACGGCCATGGCGGCGCACTTTTTCGCCGCATCCTCCTTCACCCGGAAAACGCTGGTCGAAAACGGCGCGTCTCCGGAGGCTGTTACGGTGATCCCCTACGGAGTGGACTGCGCCCGGTTTTCGCCCGGCGGCCGGCACGCTCGATCAGACGGGCAGCTGCGCCTGCTCTTCGTCGGTCGCATCAACCAGCGCAAGGGCATTAAGTACCTGCTCGAGGCGCTCCGGCTGCTCGACGGGTGCGACGTGCACCTCACGGTTTGCGGGCGCGTTGTTGACGACCTCGAGCTGTTCCGGCCTTTCGGGGCGCAGGTGACGATCCGGCCCTCGGTGAGCGAAACTGAGCTTGTCGCCGCCTACCGCGAAGCCGACCTGTTCGTCTTTCCCTCGGTCGGCGAAGGCTTCGGGCAGGTGCTGCTCGAGTCGCTGGCCTCCGGCCTGCCGAACCACAGCACCACTCACACCGCCGCGCCCGAA
>CAXTSA010000390.1:0-2988 GCA_964246755.1 uncultured Acidobacteriaceae bacterium | reverse complement strand
TGAGCAGAATGCCTTGCAGTCCGTTGTCCACCTGCGGCGAGAGAAAATCCACCCTGGTCGCTTCCACCGAGTTGCCGTCCGCGTCGAGAATATTGACCGGCAAACCGAGGTGCAGCTCGCCTGCCCGCTCCGTCGGTACATAGATGTAGGCTTCGAGATCGGTGCTGGCATCGACCGTGGTGAGCAGCGTGGTGGGTGAAACGTAATCGCCCACATGCACCGGGACGTCCCCGACTACGCCATCAAAGGGAGCCACGATGCGGTAGTAGCCGAGCTCGCGGCGCTGGGCCGCGCTGGTTGCGACCGAGGACGCGTAATCGGCCTTCGAGTTCTGAAAGGCTTGCTGCGCCTGGTCGTAGGCGTCACGGCTGGTAATGCCTGCCTCGAACAGCTTTCTCTGGCGCTCCACTTCGGTCTGGTTGTACTGATAAACGGAAAGCTTCTGCCGTTCGGTGGCAGCGGCCGACTCGGTGGTAGCCGTCTGCTGGATCGGATCGATCTCCATAAGCGGCTCCCCCTTGCTGACGTGCTGTCCGGAGTGCACGCCGATCGAAATCAGGTTGCCGTTTACCTGCGGGTTCATCGTCGCGGAACGCCGGCTCTTGATTGTCGACACATAGGTGTCGCTCTGCGGGACGGGGGAGGAGTTGACGGTTTGCGTCTGCACCGGCAAGCCGCCCGGAGGCAACGCGAAGCCGCCTGCCGCGGCGGTCGCCTTGGGCTTGCAGGCGACCATGGGCGCAAGCAGAAGCAGGGAAAGAGCCAGGGCGGAAGTGGAACGCGGGAAAAGTATCACGAGAACAAGCCTCACAAATCGTTCAAGTCCGGTTATTTGCCGCGAAACCGACGGGAGAGATCTGCTTCGCGGGGTCGAATCGGGTGTTTAGATGCCCCGCAACTCCACGGGCTGCAAATAGTTGGCCGGAGTTGCTGGAAAATGCTCGACCGGGGCAACCAATCACATCGTCGGGAACCGGCGGTCGGTCGATCGTCCGGTCACCGCGAGGTTCCGCGCACGGATGTGGAACGGATTGAAATCTGTCTCCGTGTCGAAAGCGTCAACGCCCTCGGCCTTTTTGAGCGCGGATACGACCAGGTAGGTGAGCGGGGTCGCCGCCACTTCGTACAACACCTTCGCGAGGTAAGCGGAGCCGATCAGCGTTGCAATGGTGCGGGGCGGGTAGCCCCAGAATGCGATCGTCATGACAACAGCCGTGTCTACCAGCTGGCCGGTGACGGTGGAGCCGATGATGCGCGTCCAGAGCCAGCGGCCGCCGGTGAGCAGCTTGAGCCTGGCCAGCGTGTAGGAGTTGGTGAACTCGCCGGCCCAGTAGGCCAGCAGACTCGCGACGGCAAAGCGGGGGACAAGGCCGAAAACAGTCGCGAAAGCGGCTTGGTTGTGCCAGTCCGGGGAGGCCGGCAGCGCGACCGCAACCGCGCCCATGGCCGAGAGCAGCGCCACTGCGAAAAATCCCATCCACACGGCGCGCCGGGAAGCTGAGTAGCCGTAGACCTCGGTGAAGATGTCGCCGCAGATGTAGGTAATGGGAAAGAGAAGCTGGGCTCCCGAGACCTGAAAGGGGCCGAACTGGCAGATCTTCGGCCCGATGAGGTTGGAGATCAGCAGTACGACCACAAACGCGATCGTGAGGGTATCGAGAAACCGGAACTGCCTGGGTACTAAAGGAGGCATCGCGGGCAGTTCGGGCTTCATGTCGTCGACCGAGCTGTCCGCCGGCTGCTTTGCCACAGGCGCGCTAAAGAAACGCGACCGACTGCACGCCCGCGACGTCGAACCGCCTGCGGCAGCGGATGTTCTTGCATGCGGTGAGGTCGTCACGCCGCACCATATAAGACTGTGCCTTTGCGAAACGGGCCCGATCTCGCTCGTCGGCGCCGCGGCCGAGCTGCGCCTTCTTGCGGCGGACAAGCCAGCTAAGCTGGTACTCGTCGGCTTTGCCGCAGTGCGGGCAGGTCAGGGTGTGCGTCCGCTGCTCCGGCTTTTCATCAAAAAAATCGCGCTCTTCCACTGCAACCCCCCTGAATCAAATAGACCCAGTTACGAAAGTCCATTATCCAGCATTTCACGCTTCACGAGCCGGGCAGTCGGCGGATACTTTCGAGAAAGGGAGGAGCCGGCGATGGCGAAAGGGAGGAGAGGAAGCAAGCGCAGGCAGCGGTTCAGCGCTGTGCTGGCGGTCAAGGCGAATGCGCGGGCGCAGGTGGGTCAGCCCAAGGCATCGAGGGTGCTGGTGGACAAGGGCCCGGACCGTTCCGCGGAGAAGCACAAACAGACGTCTGCCGACATTCTCGGCACGAACGAGGAGTAAGGGTAATGCTCCGGCGTAGTCCCTGATTTGGAGCAGCCTCCGGAAATGACGGGAAGACAGGGTAGGATAAGACTAGGGATTCGGCTTGGGCAGGCATGGCACCGGCTGCGACTCGGGACCTGAGAGAAGAGGATGAATGCGCTCAGACTTAGTGTATGCGGCAGGGATCAAGATGGAGAACAGGTACTTACTCGCGGTTGTCACGATGCTTGCCGTTCGCAAGCTGCATATTGTGTCCACCCGGACAGAAGACACGGCAAATCACGTATTTTCCGAGCTGGCCGCCGGCCGTGCGCTCGATGTGACCATGCCTGAAATCAAGCCGCAGCCGCTCATCGAACCGCTGCTGCTTCCTGTCGGCGCGTAATCCCGCGGAGTTCGGCCGCCGTTCGATCCTTCGTCCGGCGCGCCGTTCCGTTCTTTATGGTTCTTGATTGACTCCGAGACGTCGTATCGCCTAATCTAAAGATCTTGTGCAGTTTCCGCGGCTGCTGTTCAGCTGCAGAGCTCTCCGGTAGGAAACAGATCGGCGTTACACCCGTCGATTTCCCTTGCGGCACATCTCCCGTCTTTTCGTCAGGGTACGGCTTGTGAGAGGGTCGCCGGAGCGCTCAGGTTTTTCCGAGATCAGTTCTAAGTATTAGGAGAAGTACGAGAT
>CAXTSA010000389.1:0-3038 GCA_964246755.1 uncultured Acidobacteriaceae bacterium | reverse complement strand
ACTTATCCGCCTGCACAAACGCGGAAAACAATCGTGAACTCTGCTCCGGCGACAACCCGATCCCCGTGTCACGCACCCGGAAGTGTATCCATTCCTGACGACCCTCGCGGATCGCTTCCGCCTCCAGAAACACCTGCCCCTGATGGGTAAATTTAGCTGCGTTGCTCAGCAGGTTGAACAGCGTTTGCCGAACCTTGACACTGTCGACAACCATAATCCCCAGGCCAGGCTTCGGTTCATACACCAGGGTGTTGTTGTTCTTCTGCATGAGGGGTTTGATGATGCTGACGGTATCGGTCAACATCTTGTGGACGCTGACCGTCTCGAGAAACAACTCCATCTTGCCGGCTTCAATTTTCGAGATATCGAGTACGGAGTTGATAAGCGAAAGTAGATGGTGCCCCGCCCCGTGGATCTTCTCGAGATCGGCGGCAAGCGGTTCATTGCTGTCTTCCTGCGCCTCTTCGAGAAGCATTTCGCTGTAGCCGATAATGGCATTCAGCGGTGTGCGCAGTTCATGGCTCATCTGGGCCAGGAACTCGCTTTTGGCTCGGTTTGCCTGTTCCGCCGCCTCCTTTTCTGCATGCCGGCGTTCGTTTTCGCGCGCCCCCCGCGCCAGGGTGTCCACCAATTCCAAATTCTCCAGCAGCAGCCCTGTTTGTGCCCCGGCGGCCTGAAGCATCGTCAACTCGGCGCCGCTGTATGGCTCCTGCGAAAGTTTCGCGGTCAGCACAAGAAAGCCGAGCAGGCGTTGCCGGCAGGCAAAGGGGACTAGCACTTCGGCACCCAATGAGGCGAGGTCGGCTTCCTGGCTATCCGGCAAGCGATGGACCCAGGAGCTGCGATCGTCGAAATACAGCACTCGGGCCGCGTCGGAGGTCAGAAGCTCCGACTCCACTGAGTCCGAGTCGAATACCGGAGAAGACCCGAAAGGCATTGCTTCAGCAGGTTGGTGCATAACGAACGTCCGGCCCTCACGGATATAGACGGCGGTTCTACCGGGAAGGAAGGATTCCGTGACGGATCGCTCGACGGCCTCCACCAGCGCATCGACTGAGGCGAAGGTTGTGCCGGTGAGCACATCCAGAACCCTCTCCTCCACCCCGGCTTCTTCCCGAAAGATGGAGTCGTGCAGTAGGCGTTCAAAACTGAGGGAAAAGAATAGCTCGGCCGCGAACGGTACCAGCATCGCCGCGAGAATGAAGCGTGGCGTCAACGGCATTTGGCCGAGCACGGCGCGCACCAGCAGCAAGGTAAGGGTAAGCGTGACGACCGCCAGGCGCAGCACGGCAACCCCGCGCCGGCTGAAGAGACCGCGCACACTTTGCCGCAACAGCACACGCAGTCTCATGACTCTGCGCGCCACGATTACATACGCCATGGCGCATGGCAATAGGTCAAAACAGAGCACGATGGGAAACACCGCCCAGAGCGGTATTAGCGTAAACGGGTCGCGCCGCTCGACCAGGCCCGCCAGAATCAGGCTGAACAACGGGCCAATGCTGAGCAGCATGGCAGCCCAGAGCAGAACCAGGCGTCGCCGCTCGTCCGGCTGGAGCGAGTCTTTGACGCGCATTGCCAGCAAAATAAAAAACAAAATCACCGCCCCTAGCACTAGCGAGTAATGCAGTGATTGAACGGCGGCCGCCTGCCGCAGCACCCGATCGAGCAGGTCAAACCGCACATCGCCCAGGATCTTCGCGGTGCGGGCCAGCACGGCCACCACGGCAAACGGCACAATGAAGAGCCATTTTGCCCAAGGGAAACGCTTGTCATACCCATTACGAGTGGGAAAGTAGAGACCAAATAGAAGAAGGAGTAGGCCGAACCCCGCCCCCACCATTGCCCGATAGCCAAAAACAATTTCAGGGATAAACCCTTCGCTACCCGGCCTGATAAAGAGCTGCGAAAAGCTCATCGTGAGGCCGTACAGAATCCAGGCCAGGGGCTGCTCCGGCCGGGACAGCACCACGGCAAACCCTAGCAGGATGGCAAGGAACGGCCCGAAGATGAAAACGATGAACGCGAAGCTTTTATCCGTCAAAGAGAACGGAGTGGTCGACACCGGGGCGAGGCGGACTACCAATTTGGCAATCACCCCGGATGCGTGGCGCACCATTACGGTGATCTGGCGCGACGGCCCGGTTTTGGCCACCAGCACCTGCAATTGGCGAAGCCCACGAATCGGCTCCCCGTTTAAGCTCAGGATTTCATCGCCGGTCCGCATCCCGGCATCCTCTGCCTCATCCTGAATACGAACGATCTGGCGGCCGACATCGTAACTGAACGGAAGTTCGGCCTTGTTTGCAGGATCTTGGTACCAGCGCACAAGTGCGATCGAGACCAGCAATTGGCAGACGATAACCAAACCGCCCAGCAGTAGAAAGGTTACTGCAGCTGCCCGTCTGATTTTATTCATCGCGTGCATAGAGCAACCTGGGTTTGTGTGGACTGCCGCATCCGCCGCTTACCGCCGATCCTCGTCAAATAACGGCGTGGGCCAGGTGGTGAGCAGCTTGCGAAAATAGGTTTGGTAGCGTGCTTGAAAAGCTCCCAGCGTCGTCAGATCCGGCTTGCTCGAGAGCCCGGTGGCAATGCCATCCACGAAATACATTTCCACTTCGTTGCCTTCCTTCACCCGAACCCTGTCTCTTCGCTCACAGCGAAAAAAATCCTTGACCCGGGAAAAAGTATTGAGCGACAGATTGATGCGCCCCGGCGAACCCGCCGCCTCCACCCGGGACGAGAAATTAACCGCATCGCCCCAGATGTCAAAAGCGAACTTGCGGACCCCCACCACTCCGGCAATCACCGGCCCGGTATGGATGCCAATTCGCAACTGCCAGTTCACCACCCCCGACTGGTTCAGGTCTTTCATCGCTTCGATCATCTCGCTGGCGGCCAGCACACTGTCGACCGGATGAGAAGGATTCCGCACCGGCAAGCCGCCCGCATACATGTAACAGTCACCGATGGTTTTCAGCTTTTCCAGTCCGTACCGCATCACTATATGGTCGCAAGTGGTGAAGTATTTGTGC
>CAXTSA010000388.1:0-3046 GCA_964246755.1 uncultured Acidobacteriaceae bacterium | reverse complement strand
GCCGGGGAGCTAGAGCGCTTGCTCGGCGAACGCGGCGCGGCGCTCCGAGGGCGCGGCTATCATGAGCAAGTGCTGGTGAAGCCCGGCGCGAGTTTGCTGTTTCTGCTGGCCGGCGGGGCGGAGAACGCGCCGCACACGCGGCTGCCGTTGAAGCGGAAGCCGGGAGGGGGCTGGACGGCGGGCCACGGCGCGTATTCGACCGAGGCGCTGCTCGGGATTCTGGAAAAAGAGCCCGAGCGGTTGAGCCCGAATGCGCTGCTGCGCCCGGTTTTCCAGGATGCGATTTTGCCGACTGCCGCCTATATCGGCGGACCGGCGGAGATAGCTTATTTTGCCCAGAACGGGGTGCTGCATCAGCACATCCTGGGCCGGCAAACGCCGGTGTTGCCGCGGCTGAGCGCGACGCTACTGGATGCGCGCGAGGCGAGGACGATGGAGCACGACGGGATCGATCTGCCGGAGATTTTCCGGCTCCCCCTCGAAGAACTGACGCAAAGGGTGGGCGCGCGGAACCTCCCTGCCGAGACAAAACAGCGCCTGCAAGCGGCCGGCGGGGCGATGACGGCTGAGCTCGAAGCGCTGACCGCCTCGCTGCGAGCGCTCGACGCAGGCATGGGTCGCGCGGCGGAGGTGGCGGCGAGCAAGATGCGCTACCAGATGAACCGCCTGCGCCGCATGGCCGCGCGGTGGGAGCTCGAGCGCGACAGCAGCATTCGCCGGAGGATTGCGGCTTTGTATGCTTCGGTGTACCCGGGGGGGCATTTGCAGGAGCGCAGTGTGGGCGCGGCGGCCGCGCTGTCGCGGGGCGGCCCGGCGCTCACGGCGTCGCTTGTGGAAGCTGCCGGGGGGCCTTGCCCGGGGCACAAAACGATCCTGCTGTAGAGCATTCTCCCCATGGGTGTAGAGGGAAAGGTTCGCGGCAGGTGGCTTTTCTTGACGAAAAGCCGCGCGGAAGATTGTTGGTCTCTCTACGTCGGTAAGACGTGGGTAAAACGTGGGTAAGGAAAATACTGCAAGCGCGCATCCAAAGCGAGAAGGAAAACCATGGCAGCCGAGAGATCCCCATTTGACGTGACATGCCCGGATTGCGGGGGCGTTCTGCGGATCGACCCGGCGACGCGGGCAGTGATCGCGCATACACCGGCGCCGCGCAAGCGTACGTTTGAGGACTTCGAGACCGCGGCTCGGGCGATGCGCGAAGGCGAGGAGCGCAAGGAGTCGCTGTTCCGGCAGGCGGTGGATGCGGAGAAGAACAAGGAAGACCTGATGGCGAAGCGGTTTGCCGAGGCGATGCGTAAGGCGAAGGAGTCGCCCGCCGGCGAGCGCCCTCTGCGCGACTTCGACCTCGATTAGAGCCCGGGCAGTGGTTTCGGCGCGAGTCGCATCCCACTGCCAAGTTGTAGCGGAAGGGGAACAAATGGATTTGAACAAGCTGGGTTCCGAGCCGGGTAGTGGAGTATTGGCGGACGTGGATAACGCGCACTGGTCGCACCATGTGGCCGCGGCTGCGTTAGTTGCTGGAGCGATCCTGCTGATTACGGGTCGCAAGCGGCAGGCCCTGGTGATAGCCGCGGCCGGGGCGGTGACGACGCTGATGGAAAAGCCGGAAGCCGCCCAGGACCTTTGGAAAGACCTGCCGAAGCATATTCGCACGGGGCAGGACTTCCTGGTGCGTGCGGAGTCGTTTATCGAGCGGATCGGTGAGCAGGCCGCGCGTTTGCGGGAGACGATTTCGCGCCAGGTGTGAAAAGGGATTCTTGGGGTTCTGCGCAAAGCGGTGGGGTTTCGGTGCGTGTTCGCCGCTATATCTCCTGAAGTTTAGCTTGAGCGCTTGCTGAAACAAGAAGCAGGTCCTTCGCTTCCGGGGCATAGCCCTATCTCTCAGGGTGACACCTTCTCTTAGGAAGCGATGCCGAGCTGCTTTTGTGCCGCGGGGCTGATACGGTCCGGCGTCCAGGCAGGCTCCCAGACCAGGTTGACCTCTGCGAGGCTGATCTCCTGGATGCCGGCCAGGCGATTGCGGACCTGCTCAAGAATCATGGCGTGGGCCGGGCAGCCCTGCGTGGTCATGGTCATCTCGACCGCGACACGCTGGCGTGGGAGCATTCCCGGCGCGTCGGGGTCGGGCGCCACGTCGACTTTGTAGATCAGGCCGAGGTCCACGATGTTGACCGGAAGCTCCGGGTCGTTGACGTCGCGCAGGGCGGTGAGTACGTCTTTTTCTGTCAGGGCCATGCTGCATTCATTGTAGCCCGCGCGGGGAACGTAGGCCCTCTGGCTCGGAGCGGCTACCGCTTCACTTAGGAGCCGCATTTGTCAGGGATGCGCCTCGGGCGGTAACCAGCTGCTAGTGTTCACGCTCGACCAGGTAGGCGGCGACGGCTTTGAGTCCTCCGGCGGCTGGGCCGAAGAGCTCAAGAGCGGCGAAGGCTTCCCCGATCAGGCGGGCGGCATCACGCCGGGATTGCTCGACGCCGTGCACGGCCGGCCAGGTCGCCTTCTCGCTGGTGGCGTCCTTGCCGGCTGTCTTGCCGAGTTGTTCCGAGCTTTGCGTCCGGTCGAGCACATCGTCGATGATCTGAAAAGCGAGGCCCGCTTTGCGGCCGAACTCTGTGAGGGCCGCGGATTGCCGTTTGTCGGCGCCCGCGAAGAGGCCGCCCGCCACCACGCTGACGCGGATGAGTGCGCCGGTCTTCGCGCGGTGGATGGCTTCGACCGAGGCGGCGGTGGGCGCTGTGTTCTCGCCTTCGAGGTCGAGTACCTGGCCGCCGATCATGCCGTCTTCAGTGCCGGTGGCCTCGGCGACCAGGCGCATGATGGCGACGCGCGCCTCGGGAGGGCAGCGAAGTCCGGCCAGTACGCGGTACGCGTGGGTTTGCAGGCCGTCGCCGGCCAGGATGGCGATCGCTTCGCCATAGACGATGTGGCAGGTCGGCTTGCCGCGGCGCAGGTCGTCGTTGTCGAGCGCCGGCAGGTCGTCATGCACGAGCGAGTAGGTGTGCAGCATTTCGAGCGCGGCGCCGAGCTCGGCGATGCCCTCATGGAC
>CAXTSA010000387.1:0-3050 GCA_964246755.1 uncultured Acidobacteriaceae bacterium | reverse complement strand
TCGGCTAGCCCGTGAGGTGGGGCTGTCGGATTGGGTGAAGATCGAGGTCATCGGCGACCAGGCGACGCTGTACCCTGACGTGCAAGCGACGCTCGAAGCCACGAGGGTGCTCGCGAAAGAGGGGTTTACCGTGCTGCCCTACACCACCGACGACATCGTGTTCGCCAGACGGCTGATCGATGCGGGTGCCGCGGCCGTGATGCCCCTGGGTGCGCCGATCGGCTCCGGGCTGGGTATCTCCAACCGGGACAACTTCCAGATCCTGCGTGAGTTGATCCATGAGGTGCCGCTGATCATCGACGCGGGGCTTGGGACCGCCTCGGACGCGGCGCTGGCGATGGAACTCGGCGCCGATGCGGTCCTCTTGAACTCCTGCCTGGCCGCGGCGCGGAAGCCGGTGCTGATGGCCGAAGCGATGAGCCATGCGGTGCTTGCCGGGCGGCAGGCGTATCTTGCCGGGCGCATGCCGCGCAAGCTGTACGCGACGGCATCGTCTCCCCTTGAGGGTGTGTCGCGCTGAGGTGTCGGCGGGGATGACGTCCCTCTCGTTATCTGGACAGAGTGCCGGCTGAATCCGGCCAATTTTCAGCAGGGGAGTGGCGCAAGGTTGCGTAGCGAAGCGGTTGCTGCTGCCATGCCACGTACTGCGAGCGCATCTCGCATTTGGCTCCGCGCATCGCGCCTGCGCAGGCTACACTCGGGTGCATGCGCGTCTTTGGAATCGATTGCGGCACGGAGTGGACCGGCTACGGAGTGGTCGCGGTGCGAGAGTCAACCCGCGAAAGCCGTCTCGTTCCGATCTGCGCCGGAGCTATTCGGCTTTCAAAGAAAGACTCGTTAGCCGTGCGACTAGCGACCGTGCACCGGGAACTCGGCACCCTGATTGCCGAACACAAGCCGGACGCGATTGCGGTGGAGGAAGTTTTCCACTCGATCAACGCGCAGTCCGCTTTGAAGCTCGGCCATGTGCGGGGGGTCGCGTTGCTGGCCGCGGCCGGGGCGGCTCTGCCCGTCTTTGAATACGCGCCATTGAAGATCAAATCGACGGTCGTCGGCTATGGGCTGGCCAGGAAAGAGCAGGTGCAGTTCATGGTGGCCCGCCTGCTCGAGCTCGAGTGTGTGCCGGAGCCGGCCGACGCCGCCGATGCGCTCGCGATCGCCATCTGCCACATCCACCATGCGCAAACGGCGGCCGCGCAGGCCGGGCCTTCCCACCCTGTACAAACAGCAGGCGCTGGCCGGCGCGAGGCGCTGCGGTGAGGAGTCAACGGTTGGCGGCCTCGTTGCTGCTCGGGTGTGTTCCTCTGCTGGCCCAGGATGCTCCGCGGCAGGGAACTACACCCGCAACCGTAACCTTCGCTTTCAGCAACCCCGCTTTGCAGCCGGCCCGCTACAGCCTTGTCATTCGCGAAGACGGAACCGGACACTACCATTCTGAACCCGGGAGCGCTCCGGTACAGGACGGCAGTGTGGCCCAGCCTTTCGATCGGGACATAACGCTCGGCGGTCCCATACGGGCGCAGCTTTTCGCTCTCGCCCGGAAGGATCATTTCTTCGCGAGGGAGTGCGACTCGAAGCGTAGCAACCTGGCCTTCACCGGGACAAAGACGCTGACCTATGCGGGGCCCGAGGGAGCGGGAAGCTGCAGCTTCAATCACGGGCGCGAGGCGCAGCTCGACCAGGCGGCGAACAGTCTGATTGCGGTGGCGACCACGCTTGAGGAGGGACGCAAGCTCGCGCTTCTGCTGCAGCACGACAGGCTGGGGCTGGATGCTGAGGTGGAGTTGCTGGCCGGGGAGGAGGCGGGCGGCCGCGCACTGGCACTTGAAAACATCGCGCCGGTTCTGCACGCGATCGCAAACAGCGACGAGGTGATGCACCATACGCGGAGCCGGGCGGAGGCACTGCTCGGTCAGTAGACAGCCGCGCTGTTCGATCCTGTGCAAAGGCCGGCGTTCGACGGGCGGGGACCCGAGTCCCTCCGCAGCCGCGAAGCATCGCATCAAAGGCGATTTGCTTCGTCCAACAGGTGTTTGTGATGGAGAAGCAGTTGTTTGCCGATGGGGACAGCGCGTACCGTTGTCCTCGGGAGAGACCGATGCCACGCTCGATGGCCAAGTACTTCGTACTCGCATTGCTTTTCGGCGCAGTCGCTCTGCGTCCTTCTTTGCTGTTTGCTCAGGACCAGGAGGTCGCAAGCGCGGCCTCTTCGCAACCTTCAGCGGTCGCTTCCGCGCTCCCGGCGCGTATCAGCGATGTGGAGGGTTCCGTGCGCCTGGCGCCGCTGCCGTCGACTCCAGCTTCGGTCCTGGCCTCGCCGGAACCGAACGGCGCCGCCGCTAATCAGGCGCCGCCTCCGCCTCCGGCTGACCAGGCTTTCAGCGAGGCAAAACTGAACATGCCCGTGCTCGCCGGCATGGAGGTGGAAACAGGCGAGGATGGCCGCGCCGAGCTCGAGTTCAACGATGGAAGCGTCGTTCGCCTGACGCCGAACAGCGCGGTCGCGCTGCTTTCCCTGGAAATGGGTGGCGAGCAGCTTCGCGCGGCGCGCGGACTCAGCTACTTCGAGGTTCCGGATCGCGGCACGGCAGCGCTGACGGTGCAGGCCGGGCCGGACACGGTGCGGCCGGCCCAGAACAGCCTCGTGCGCTTCGACCTGGACGCGGCGCCGTATCAGGTCGCAGTGCTGCGCGGGTCGGCGCACCTCAATAACCCGGGATCGGACATCGGCTTTGAGGCGAACAGCGGCGAAACGGCGGCGCTCGACCCGTCTTCGCCGACAGCCTACGACGTAAATCAGGACATTGCATCGAACTCCTGGGACGCCTGGAACACCGATCGCGACGCGACCCTGGCGCAACTAGCGGATGGCGAGACGAACGCCCGGGTCGGCAACGGAGACACGGACTCGCCGGCGTGGAACGATCTGGATTACTACGGGACCTGGTACAACGTGCCCGGCGCCGGAATGGCGTGGGCTCCGGAGGGAGTGGACGCCAACTTCGACCCGTACGGCTCGGGCTCCTGGGGGTCTTACTCCGGGGTAGGCG
>CAXTSA010000386.1:0-3056 GCA_964246755.1 uncultured Acidobacteriaceae bacterium | reverse complement strand
CTCCGGAGCGGAAGCGGTTTGCCGCCGGCAGTACATGCACCATCCGTTTCAGCCTCTTGTGCCGGGGGGACGCTTTCTGAAACGACAGCTTTCCACAAAGATCGTTCGAGGAGTGGGTATGGACAGCAATCCCAAAGAGTTCCACCTGGACCGTGCCATGCCGTGGCCGCCGGCGGTCGCCGAGCCCGGCGCGGGGCGCTCCTACGAGCACGGCAGCACCTACGGGGGCGAAGCGACGCGAGGCGGCAATCTGCTGCTCGAGTACCTTCGCATCCTGGCCCGCAAACGCAAGGCGATCCTGCTGCTTGCTTTTTGCGGCGCGCTAGCCGGCTTTCTCGTCAACCTCGGAACCCAGCCGGTCTACCGCGCCCGCACCTCGCTCGATATCGAGAGCCTCAATAGCGGGCTGATGAACATGGGCGCGGTCGCAAGCTCCTCCGAGAGCCCCGGGGTCTCCGGGGAAACCTATGTGCAGACCCAGATCAAAATGCTGGGCAGCGACACCCTGCTCGAGGATACGGTCCGCAGCCTGGAACAGGCGCCGCATCCGGCCTCGGTCGAACGCGATGACCTCCTTTCCCGCTGGAAGCGCGCGCTGCATCTCGGGGGAAACGCCCCGCTGGCCTACTCCGCCCTGCTGCACGATGCCGCCGGGCGTATCAAGGTGAAACCATTGGGGCTGACGCGGCTGGTCGAGATCACCTGCGACAGCTGGAACGCACCATTCTCGGCTACCTTCTGCAACACACTGACGGCCCGGTACCGCGAGGAGGATTACACGACCCGCGGCGCCGAGGCGACGAAGACCAGCGAGTGGCTGACCCGCCAAGTCGCCGATGTGCGTGTGCAGTGGGAGCAGTCGGAGAAAAAGCTCGAGGATGCGACCGGAGGCAATGGCCTGGTGCTCTCGCAGCAGAACACCAGCGTCGCCGAGGACCGGCTGCGACAGGTGCAGGAGGAGCTGGTGCGGGCCGAGGCCGACCGCATGGAGAAGCAGGCGCAGTTTGAGGTCAGCAAGACAGCGCCGCCTGACTCGCTGCCCAGCGTCATCGACAGCCCCAACTTCCGCGAGGACCAGCGCAGGCTCGCTGAGCTGCGCGGCAAGGTCGCCGAGCTGGTGCCGCCCCTGACCGAGGAGAATCCCAAGGTCATCCACCTGCGGTCGCAGATCGCCGAGGCCGAAAACCAGCTGACCCAGGAGCGGGGTACAGTAGTCAACCGGCTGCGGGACGAGTACGACTCGGCCAAGCACCGGGAGGATCTGCTGGCCGAAACGTACCACGTGCAGGAAGGCAATACCTCAAGCGAGCTCGACAAGACGAACAAGGTCAATCTGCTGCGCCGCGAGGTCGAGAGCGAGCAGCAGCTCTACCAGACCCTGCTGCAGCGCGCCAAGGAAGCGGGCTTCGCCTCGGCCATGCAGATTTCGACAATCCGGACGGTCGACGCCGCGAAAGCGCCAAAGATCCCGGTCGCGCCTCGGCGCGGAAGCAATGTCGGGGTCGGATTTCTGCTGGGCGGCCTCGTGGGCATCGGTTTCGCCTTCTATAAGGAGCGCACCTCCGGCATTATCCATTTCCCCGGCGAGATCGGGCGGCTGCTGGGCGTGCAGGAACTTGGAGTCATCCCGAATATGCGGGAAAAACGGGCGCGCAGACATGCCTTTCCCCTCGGGATGGCGCGGCGACTCCCCCGGCCCTTGTCGCCGGTCTCCCTCGCGTCTCTCTCCGGGGCGCCGCCCTCCGGCTTCCCAGCTCCCCAGAACTCCGCGATGCCGCTGGCCGCATCCGCCTCAAGCAGCCCGGCCGGGGTCGGCATCTGGAGAGACGGCTCCTCGCTGGTCGCCGAAGCCTACCGCAGCACCACCTTTTCGATCCTGCTGGCCAGCCGGCCCGGCGGCGGCACCAAGGCCAAGCGGTACGTCATTTCGAGCCCGAATGCGGGCGAGGGCAAGACCACCGTGGTCTCGAACCTGGGTGTCGCGCTCAGCCAGTCGCAGCGGCGGGTCGTGTTGGTCGACGGCGATCTCCGCAAGCCCGGCCTGCACAAGGCGCTGGGCCTTGAAAACACCGTGGGCCTGCGCAATCTGCTGCGCGGCGAAGTCGACGGCGCGAGCGCTCCCCTCCCGTCGTTCTGCCAGGCTACCGGGATTCCTAACCTGTCGGTCGTCACTTCGGGCTCGGGGTCGGAGGAGGTCACCGAGCTGCTCCACTCGCCCCGTGCCGCCGAGCTGCTGAGCCGGCTTTCGAGCGAGTTCGACCTGGTACTGATCGACACCCCGCCCATGCTCCACATGGCCGACGCGCGCATCTTCGCCGACCATGCGGACGGCGTCATCCTCGTCTTCCGGGCCGGCATCACCAACTTCGAGCAGGCCTCCTCAGCGCACGACCTGTTCGTGCACGACCGGGTGCGGGTGCTCGGCACGATCCTGAACGGCTTCAGCCCGTCGAAGGAAGGCCAGGGGAGCTACTACGAGTCTTATTACCGCTACCAGCAGACGGCCGATACGCTCGAGCAGGAGAAGGCCGTATGAGCTCCGCGTTGATCCCCGAGCCGGCCCAGGCCGCATCGATCACGGGCGCTCCGCCCGGCGCGGAGGCCCGGGTGCCGGGCCATGTTCGCCGGCACCTGGCCAGCGGCACCTCCATGCTGGGCGCGGGCGTGCTCGTTGAGCGCGGGTTGGGCTTCGCCGCCAACATTCTGGCCGCGCGCCTGGGTGGCGCTTCCACCTTCGGTGCCTACTCGCTGGCCGTCTCGACCGCCGGCAGTATCTCGACCTACGCGGCCGGCGGCATCGGCGCGACGGCGGCCCGGTTTTCCGGCAAGTATCCGTTCGCGAGCCCCGGTTGCCGCACGCTGGCGCGCGCGCTGGTTCTGGTCTCGCTGGTTTCGGCCGCAGTTGCGGCCTCCGGGCTCTGGTTCGGCGCGCCGCCTCTCGCGCACCTGCTCGGGAAGCCCGGTCTTGCGCCGCTACTGCGGTGGGCGGGGTTCTCGGCCGCCGGCATGGTGCTGCTTGAGTGCGCGCGCGGCTTTTTTGTCGGCCAGCGCCGTCT
>CAXTSA010000385.1:0-3065 GCA_964246755.1 uncultured Acidobacteriaceae bacterium | reverse complement strand
CATCTGCATGGTCAAGGTGCCGTTCGGGGCGATACGCCGCACCATCCCGCCTAGCTCGTCCATGTGCGCGTCGACCATAATTCTCGGCCCCGTATCGCCGACTTGCGCGATGACCGAACCCATGCCGTCATACGTCAGCTTCGTCGCAAGCGGCTTCATGATCGGAACCATGATGGCGCGCACCGGCTCTTCCGCGCCCGGCGGCCCCGGCGCGTCGGCAAGCTTTTGCAGCAGCGAAACAGTGGCGTCACCCTGAGCATGCAACAGGCTTGGAAACGCAGTAGCTATGGCGAAAAGAAAACTCGGAATCCACTTCACTGCGCGCCTCCGGCGACGGTCGCTGCTTGGTTCTTGAAAATGCTCTTGGGCAGCATCGCGTGCACGCCGACATTCGTGTCCACAAGCTGCGTAATGTCCAGATCGACCGCCACGCTCGAAAGCTGGTACGCCTGGTCGCGTGTCAGGTGCTTCTCCGTCTCAAGAAAATCGAGCATATTGTGCAGCGCCATCTCCGTCGCCTTGTTCAGGTCCGGGCTAAAACCCATCGCAATGTAAGCCGTGGGCGTCTCCGCCCGGGGCCACAGCAAATGCTGCCCCTCCTGCTGCTTATGCACCACGAACCGGAAGGTGCCGGTCAGCATCGTTTCCATCGCGGTGATGTCGACCTCGCCATTGCCCTGCCCGGCGTGCCCATCGCCCACCTCGAACAGCGCGCCTTTCGCATGCACCGGCAAAAACAGCCGGGTGCCCGCGACCAGCTCCTTGTTATCCATGTTGCCGCCGTGCATCCAGGGCGGCGCACTGTTGTAGCGGCCTGCCGACTCGGGAGGCGCAACGCCCATCGACCCGAAAAACGGGTGCAGCGGAATCTCGATGCCTGGCGCGAACTCGGCCACCATGCGCTCGCGGTCCAGCGGAATCCTCGTCATGCGTCCGTAGGGATAGTCGTCCGGCAGGTAACCGCGGCCTACTCCGAAACCGTTGCAGGCCCATGGCACGTCGATCGCGATCTTCTGGATATCCACCTCAAGTACGTCGCCCGGCTCTGCAGCAGTCACAGCAATGGGACCGGTAAGCACATGGCCTCCTGGCCCCTTGTCGATTCCCTTGGCGTCGTAGAGCGCGGTCACGGATGCCGGGATCTCCGCGGCCGGGATGCCCATGCCCTTTAATCGATCGGGATCGCCACAAGTGGAGAGCGTATGCACAACGACCGTGTCGCCGCTCGCGATTGTCAACACCGGCTTGGCGTGGGCCGAGTAATAACCCCAGGCGACGGTCGTCGGGGTTGCGTCGAGTGTTTGCTGCGCCAGGGCCGGGAGGTTGGCTACAGAAGCGGAGAGTGCAAAGGCGAGGAGGACACAACGCATGCCTGAATGTACCAAGCTGTATGCAAGGCGCCTAGCGAGAAGTTTGCTCCTTGCGCACTCGTTACGCTTCGTACCCGTTGAGCAGCCCAACTCCACCCTCGCCTTTCACTTCGCAGCCGTCTGCCGCGGTGCGGCCTCGCCGGCGTCAGCGAGCGCGTATGCGGTGACGGCCATGACGGCTGCATTTTCCGCCAGGTGATGCGCATCCACTTTGTCGAGTGTATCGGCCGCAGTGTGGTGGTAGTTAAAGTAGAAACGTGAGTCCTGGGTCGGGGTAAATCCCGGTACGCCTTTGGTGACGATGGCTGCGACATCTTCGCCGGCGTCCTCGCCGCGGCTCAGCACGCTGGCGCCGATGGGTGCGAGTGCGTCGGCAACAGGCCGCAGATACTGCTCAAGCTGCGGCGAGCCCGCATACGTGATGCCGATGGGATGATCGCAGCCCAGATCGCTCTCAAGCGCGGCAATGTGGTCGCCAAGCTGCCCCGCGTGCTCCTCGGCGTAGGTTGCCGCGCCCTCTGAGCCGGACTCCTCATCCATCCAGGCAATGAAGCGCACAGTGCGTTTCGGGTGCACACCGAGCTTTTGCAGCAAGTGAATGGCTTGCATCGACACGACTATGCCCGCTCCGTCGTCGATCGCGCCCGTCCCCAGGTCCCACGAGTCCAGATGGCCGGAGACAATGACCACCTGCTCCGGATGCTCGGAGCCTTTCCAGTCGGCGATGACGTTGTAGCTTGGCACGTGAGGCAGCGTCTGGGGCGTGAGGGTAAGCCGCAGCGTAACCGGCCCCCCCTTGCTCAAGCGCGCCAGCAAGTCGGCGTCCTCTGCAGTGATTGCGCCCGCAGGGATTTTCTGCGCGCCTTCCCCGTACGAGGTCGCACCGGTGTGCGGCAGGCGAAAATCCGCACCCCCGACCGAGCGCACCAGCACCGCGACAGCGCCCGCGGCAGCACCGACGGTCGGCGCAAGCCCACGATAGACAACCGCCTGCCCGTAGGCCATCGTCCCTTGGCCTTCGGCGGCAAGCTGCTTGTCGAACGAGTGATTCAGCACCAGGATTTTGCCCTGCACGGCTCCGGGCGGCAATGCCTTGAGTTCCGCGAAGTTGTCCACTACCACAACCGGCGCGGTCACGCCGCGAGGGGGTGTCGCTACACTGCCGCCGAGGGCTGTGACTATGATCTTCTGCTCCGTCCCGGGCGTCGCACCCGGCCATGCGGTCAGCGCGGCCGTCTCCTCGCCGCGAACCCAGTGCGGAACCATCGTTTTCTCAAGCGTCACCGTCGCCCCCAGCGCGCGCATCTCCGCGGCGACCCACTCAACCGCAGCCTGCGCCTGAGGCGAGCCGCTCAGCCGGGGGCCGATCGTGTCGGTCAGGTGCTCAAGCTCGATGTAGGCAAAGGGGTCGGCGATCGCCGCATCGCGCAGCCGTGCCATCGTGGCGAGTTGCTCAGGGGTCCACGCCCCGGGCTCGCCACCCATAAAGCGTTGCAGGCGCGACTGCATGGCACGCGTGGGCTGCGTAGGCTGCTGGGCATACCCGGCGATGTTGAGTCCCAGCAGGAAGAGCGCAAAGAGAGAAAAGCGAGCGGAGGAGGCAGGCATGCACGATCGTAGCAAAGCTTTTCCACTTTTCCGCCGCATTTTTGCCGCTCCTTCTAGGGCAGGCGAAACACGATGCCGGTGCTCAAG
>CAXTSA010000384.1:0-3087 GCA_964246755.1 uncultured Acidobacteriaceae bacterium | reverse complement strand
ACCTCCGCGTCCGGTTCTAGGACATCGCCCCTCTTCCGCGGCAAACCTTTGCGTCGCCCGGTTCACATGCGGGCTATACTTGGACCGTCCAGGCGGGCTGCGAGCAGAACTCCGCGGAGACCAGAGGAGTGACACGCAGCTTTCGCTGATCTATGGCCGAGACCCCGCAAACCCCCGCCGCCAGTACGCCTCCTGCCGCTGCACGCTGCACCGTGGTGGTGCCCTGCTATAACGAGGCTGCCCGGCTACGCATCGATGTCTTCGCCGCTTTTCTCGAGAGTGCCCGGAGCCAGGGCGTCCAGCTTCTGTTCGTCAACGATGGCAGCCGCGACGCGACCCTGCCCGTGTTGCAGGCACTCCGGTCGCGCTTCCCCGACCGCATCCGCGTCCTAGACAAGCAGCCGAACGCCGGCAAGGCCGAAGCGGTGCGCTACGGCATGCTCGATGCCCTGGCGCTGGGCGGCTGCGAGATCACAGGCTTCTGGGATGCCGATCTCGCGACGCCCCTCGAGCAGATCCCTGACCTGGCCGGCGTGCTTCTCGCGGATCCGCGGCTCACCATGGTCTTCGGTGCCCGCGTGCGCCTGCTCGGCCGCGCCATCCACCGGCGGCCGCTGCGGCACTACCTGGGGCGATGCTTCGCGACCACCGCCTCCACGCTGCTGCGGCTTCCCATCTACGACACCCAGTGCGGCGCCAAGCTGTTTCGCGTCACCCCGGAACTCCATGAGGTCTTGCTCGAACCCTTCCAGTCCCGCTGGATCTTCGATGTCGAGTTGCTGGCGCGGTTCATGGCCCGGCACCGCGGCAACCCCGCGGCCGTGCGCGAACATATCTACGAGTACCCCCTGCCCGAGTGGACCGACGTCGCCGGATCCAAAGTCCATTCCCTCGATTTCTTCAAGGCCTTCGAGGAACTGCTCCGCATCTACCGCCGCTATCTCGCGCGCTAAGCAGGCTCGGGCGCGCGCATCCGCAGCAGCCCATAGAACACCAGCAGCACGCCGGCCCCAGGCGCCAGGAAAGAAAGCAGCCCCAGAACCACCCCATGCGTTGCCTTTACGGCCACGGAGTCGAACAGAAAGCTTCCCAGCTCAATCGAGCACAGCGCCAGCACCGTGAGCTGCGCACCCGAGACCCTCTCTCGAAACGCCTCCGCCCAGAAGAAGCCGAGCGGCAGGAAGGCCACGACATAGGCATGCTTCCACGAGATCGGCGCGATCGCTGCCGAGAGCAGCGCGAACAAGGCGAGCGTCATGCGGCGGTCCAGGCTGCGCATCGCGAAACCCACGCGGTACACGCACAGCATCGCGAAGGCCACAAGCGCCAGCGAGCAGGCCTTGCCGATCGTCACAACATACTTCGGAATCGCCATCGTGACCGACTCCATGGCTCCGCCGTGCAGCGCGACGTAGAGCAGCTGCATCGCGGCGGGAATGGATTTGTTCTCGAAATTAGGAACGCCGCCGCCCGCCATCGACGGCATGACATGAAAGAAGTAGTCGGTAAGCGAAGCCGGTGTATTCACCACAGCCATCGCGAGGAAACAGAGCGCCAGCACCGCCGCGTAGGCGCGCAGCCATTTCCACTCCCGCCAGATAAAGAAAGGCACAACGACCAGCAGCGGCGTGAGCTTGATCGCCGTCGCCACGGCAAGCACCGAAGCCGAAGCCGCATACCAGCCTCGCCGATAGAAGTGGATGCCCGCCATCCAGAGCAGCAGCAACAGCACCGTGACCTGGCCCCAGATCAGGCACATGCCCGTGCCGAACAGAGCCAGCAGTCCGAGCAGCACTCCGAGCCCCGCGAGCGAGTTCCATCGCAGGTTGAGCTCCCGCGCCATCAGCAACGCGGTCAGAAGGATTACCGCCACGTTCAGCAGGTCCCACAGCGCGCCGGCCGTCGAGGCGGAGACAAACGCGAACGGCAGTACGAAGTCCGCGAGAATCGGCGGGTAGATATACAGCCGGACCTTCTCGATGCCGAGCTTCCGGGCTGCTTGTCCCAACCGCGATTGCTCGTCAGCGAACTTGAGTTGGAACACCGCCTCGTCATCCGCACCGTCGTACATGTGGACGCTCCGGTGCTCATGCACCAGCTCGGCGGCTGCATCGTACACCTGGAAGTCGGCCAGGTTGGGCCGGTGCCCCTGCCGCGCGGTGACCGCAAGGCAGAGAAGCAGCGACAGCAGGAAAGCAGCGCTCGTGTTCCGCATCAGGTCCTCACTTCCCTTCCTTGCTGACACATACCAGATACCAGTCCCGCACCGGCCCGCACCGGTATTTTTGCACTTCAGTCAGCGAAAGCTGCCCGCGGAGGCCTTCCGCCAGTTCCCCCGGCGTTCCCACAAACACCAGGAATCCGGAGTCGCGCACAATCCGAGCTTCGCTATGCCCAGGCAGCGACCGCCCTTTGACCAGGGGCGCATTGCGGTGCGTCGGCCGTAGGATGCGCGTGTAAGCAATGTCATCCACCAGCTCCGGGCCGCCGGGTACCGCCTCGATCGGCGTAATCTTCTGGTCGATCCACGGGCTGTCGAGCGCCACATCGTCCTCGCGGACAAACGGCAGAATCGCACCCCACTTGTAAGGGTCAAAGGCAAGCTGCTTGCCGAAACGCACGTAATCGTCCTGGTCGTCGCCCATCAGCAGCGACCCTCGCACCCCGGCAGGCAGGCTCTGTTGCTCGGCGAGGCGCAGCTGCCGGGCAGCGGGCCGCATGAAGATCTGCGCCGGAATCAGGGTGAGAACGCCGCACAACACAGCCGCGATACCCAGCCAGCGCCCCTGGCGGGCATTCGGGGTGGCACCGGCCGAGGCTGCCAGCAAAGCACCCGGCCACAGCACGAAGACCAGCCGCGAGGTGAAGTAGTCGGAGCCATTGATCATGTTCGGCAGCACCGGGAGTGCGAGCGCCAGGGCCACGGTCGCAAAAAACAGGGTCGTGCCGAAGTTCGCCTGCCGGTTGCGAACGGCCCGCAGGCAGGCGCGCCCACCTATCCATAGGGCGCCAAGCAGGATTCCGTACAGGCACACCCGGTAGGCATCTATCCACAGATTGAGCGACCTGCTGTTGTAGGGGGAAATG
>CAXTSA010000383.1:0-3091 GCA_964246755.1 uncultured Acidobacteriaceae bacterium | reverse complement strand
CCGGAAGAGGATGAACAGGGTTCGTGCGATTCGGCCCAGCTCACGCAGAGCTAAATCAAGACCGTTCTGATGAGGGTAGCTGCCCAGCTTGCGAAGCATGAGCGAGGCCGTGATCGATCACTTCATCTCTCACTGTCGCGCTCCCCTCAACCGCAAGCGCGACCAGGGTTGCGTACCGGCGCTCCTGCTCGAACCTCATCAAATTGGCAGGTGTCATCTGTCCGCCCTCACGGGCAATTTTCAGAAGCCGATTCTGAGATATCTGGCGCTCGATGCCGGAGGGCAGATTTATCCGGCGATCGCGGATTCGATGCCGTTCTCGAAGGTGAAGCAACGGGTGTTCTCGCTGCTCGATGCCGACCGCGGTGCGGTCAGCAGAAAGGTTCCGATTCGCCCTCTAAGGGCGCTTTGAAGTGCAAGGCAGCTATTGCTGGTGCTCAGTTTTCTGTAAGAGTGAACCAGTAATTTCAGCTAGAGGGTAGAGGGCAACTCGGTCAGAATGGACACTACTCACCCAGAGTGTTTTGCCTTCAAGAACGGCTCCGGTTGCCATCCCAAATGACCCATACATGGCAGGCGGAACGATGACGGTATATCGAAGCGTGTCAGGGTTCATCGCGTAAACCGCCGCGCCGACCTGGCAAGGTGGAGCAGTTAAAGACGAACAGGCGAGCACGTCCTTCAGCGTTCCTGCCTCCCCTCCGGCATACATCAAAGTATGGTCAGGAGACCAGCGGAGGTTATCAACAGCCGACGCCGTAAATGGAATGCTCTTGGCAAGCACCTTCCCCTGGTTTCGGTCTAACTTTACGACCTGCGACCTTCCCGAGACTGCGATATACAAGGTCTTCTCGTCAGAGGAGATAAGAATCCCGTTCGGGTATGACAGCGTTTCAGTTCCAGCAACCGGTTTCCAGCCTGTGTTCGCGTGCCACTCATTCACGGCCCCCAGAGGTCTACCCGCCAGGAATTTAGCAGCGACATCGGGATCGCCGGGATCATTGGTACTGGTAACGATGGCGCCTCCATCGGATAACCCAACCACTGAGTCGCCGAATGTTTGAGGTGGCTCCGGGATGCAGCCGACCCACGTCAGGTGTGGGCGAGTGCTCAGTTGATCCACGTCGAATGCCTCAACGGTATCTCGTCCGCCATGATTGATCACCAGCAGTGTGCCGTGACCAGCGTTCTCCGCTCGATAGCCGAGCCCGTAGGTCTGGAATTTAGCGAAGTCAGGAGCTCCTGCACAGCCCGGAAAACGTGCGGAGTCGGCATGAACACTGATAGACGATGGCCTGATCGCCTCCCTTGTTCGGCTCCGACTATGGAAAAGATAAAGAACGTCGCCCGCATTCGAAGGGGGATGAGCATTGCTCCCGATGATCCAGCTTGTGGGATACAACGCAGCCAGGTCTTCAACGTTCCTTACACCACAGACAAACGCAACCCCGCCTGCCGACCGGCAGGAGCTGGGTTCATCGTGTGGCGCTACCTGCGCTCGGAGGCTTGATCCTAAACCTGGGATCAGTGCAGTTGCTGCGACTAGCCGGAAAGCGCTTGCTTGCCAACCACCCGAACATAGACGCCGCAATTTCGAACGCAGTGAAGCCGTAGCTATCAACATGTCTGCCTCTTTCAAATATGAAGATGCCGAATCCTTGGCTGGTGTCGGTAGCCGGTCCGGCTTGGGCGATACTTGGATCGAAATCTTGTATAGGCCTCTCGGAATGCCTTTGGGCGCGGCCTCGCTGCATTGCAGGGCTTAACAGCCTCGGTGTCGTACCGCGCGAACCGGGCCGGATCGAACGGACACTGTTCCTCCTTTCATGGCTCCAGAGCGTGGAACCGCACCGTCGCGTTCATGCCGGCCTCAGGAAGAGTGAAGCGCGCAACGCGCTCGCCAGAGCCGTGCTCCTTTCAAGGCTCAGCCCGAAACGGGCAGGCCCTCGATCCTGAGCCGTTCAAGCGTTTTTCCCCGTTCGGTTGGGAGCACATCAACCTCCCCGGACACTGCCAGAAGGCGGCTGACGTGACCCCCTCAGTTCGTCCGAACGGGAATACGATTTGGACGGAGAGAGAGGATGAGCAGGAGCAAGCACACGGAGGCGGCGATCATCGCGGCGCTGGAGCAAGTCGAAGCCGGGCGGAAAGCTGAGGATGTGGCCCGGGAGCAGGGAGTTTCCAAGCACACGGTGTATGCCTGGAAGGCGTAGTACGGCGGCATGGATGTGAGCGAAGCCGAAGAGGGAAAGCATCTCCGGGATGAAAATGCGCGGATAGAGAAGTTAGTCGCCGATCTCAGCCTGGACAACGACATGCTGCAATCGGTCATAGGAAAAAACTCCCTCGGCTCGTAGTACGAAGGGCAGAAGTGAGGCGCTTGCCGGAGGAGTTCCGGGCCGGCGAGCGCCGCGTCTGCGATCTGATCGAAGTACCGAGAACGACGTACCGGTATCGGAGCTGCCGCAACGACAATGCCTTGCGGGAGCGGCTTGTGGAACTGGCCCGCGAGAAACCTCGCTACGGCTATAGGCGTCTGCATATCCTGCTGCGCCGCGAAGCCATCAAAGTCAACTAGAGAAAGGTGCAGCGGTGTACCGCGAATTTGGACTCACAGTAAAGCGCAGGCGTCGCAAACGGCTGGAGCGCGCCTTGCAGCCCCGGCCGGTCTTCACCGCCCCCCCACCAGGAGTAGTCAATCGACTTCGCCAGCGACGTCACAGCCGGCAGTTAACGGATCCGCGTACTGAGCCTTATCGACAGTTTCACCAAGCAAAGCCTGGCGCTCGAACACGATACCGGCTTCCCCAGCTGGCGCATGAGGCGGGTGCTCGCCAGAACCATGGGCAAGTACGGCAAGCCTCTGGCCATCCGTTGTGATAACGGCCCTGAACTGAACAGTCGGCATTTCCTCGCCTGGGCGATCGAGAACAAGATCGACATCCTGCACATCCGGCCGGGCAAGCCTACCCAGAACGCCCTACGAGTTCCTTTGCAGAATCTTACTTGCCGAACCGGAACGGTTTAGAATCGAACCCACCAAATGCCGGGACCGTACAGCTAGTTAACCCAACTGCGTTCAAAAGAATGA
>CAXTSA010000382.1:0-3100 GCA_964246755.1 uncultured Acidobacteriaceae bacterium | reverse complement strand
TTTTGTCATAGTAAAACTTCTGCCATAGCCGCACCATGCCGAGATAGCCGGTGTTGACGATCGCGATGTTGATGTCGAGGATTTCCTGCGTGATCGTTGATAACTCGCACGCGGTCATCTGGAACCCGCCATCCCCCGCGATCACCCACACCTCGCGGTCCGGGCAGGCGATCTTCGCGCCGATGCCCGCGGGCAGCGCGAAGCCCATGGTGCCGAGGCCGCCGGAGGTGACGAGCGTGCGTGGATGCTCGTGGCGGTAGTACTGTGCCTCCCACATCTGATGCTGGCCCACGTCGGAGGCGACGATGGCGTTGCCCTCGGTAACGCGCCAGAGATCGTGCATGATATGCGCGGCGTAGAGGTGGCCAAGGTCGGGCAGGTTGCGGATGTCGCGTACCGCGCTCTCGCCCTTGCTCGCGTCGATTTCGCGCAGCCAGGCGTTCTCGCTTCTTGTATCGCTGCCCGACAGATGCGGCAGGAGCAGCTCCAAAATATCGCCGAGATCGCCGATCAGCGCTACATCCGCCTTTACGTTTTTGTTGATCTCCGACGGGTCGATCTCGATGTGAATCTTCTTCGCGTGCGGCGCATAGGTCGCGAGCGTGCCGGTTACGCGGTCATCGAAACGCATGCCGCAGGCGATCAGCAAGTCTGACTTCTGGATCGCATCGTTGACCCACGACTCGCCATGCATGCCCATCATCCCGAGCGCGAGCGCGTGCGAGGCCGGAAAGCCGCCGAGGCCGAGCAGCGTTGTTGCGACTGGGATTTGCATGCGCTCGGAGAGGGTGAGCATCGCCTCAGTCGCGTTCGCTTTGATGACGCCGTGCCCCGCGAGGATGACGGGGCGCTTCGCCGCGCGAATCAACTCCGCCGCGGCTGTAATCGAGTCAACCTCGGCGCGAAGCATCGGGTGCGGCCGCCGCGGTTTCGGCGCTGCCGAGGCGAAGCTAAACTGCGCGACCGCCTGCTGCGCGTCCTTTGTGATGTCTACCAGCACCGGCCCGGGCCGCCCCGATTGCGCGATTGCGAACGCCTCGCGCAGCACCGGCGCAATCTCATCCGCGCGCGTGACGAGGTAGTTATGCTTGGTGACCGGCAGCGTCACGCCGGTGATGTCGACCTCCTGGAACGCGTCGGACCCGAGCACCTTGCTCGAGACCTGCCCCGTGATGCAGACGATGGGGATGGAGTCGAGCATCGCGGTCGCAAGCCCTGTGACCATGTTGGTCGCGCCGGGGCCTGAGGTTGCAATCGCTACGCCGACGCGGCCCGAAGCGCGCGCGTAGCCGTCGGCCATGTGCGTGGCGCCCTGCTCGTGCCGCACGAGGATGTGCCGGATGGGAAACTGGCGCAGTGCGTCATAGACGGGCAGAATGGCGCCGCCGGGGTAGCCGAACACTTCGCGCACGCCCTCGCCTTCAAGCGTGGCCCACACGATTTCGGCGCCGGTGAGCTCGATAGTTTGAGCTGACGCAATCTCTTCGTGTGTGTGCTTCGGCGCGGCTGGCGGCGCGGGTGTTCCACGGCCCATCTGCCAGTCCTGCATCGGATTCGGTAGCTCGTTGCTCATATCCAGCCTTTCAGTACCTGTTGCGAAAGAATCTCAAGCCGACGAACGGGAGGCCCACTGCACTTAACCATACCCGCCACGTTAAGGCTATGCTCCACAAGTGGCCGCCGGCCGCGGCCGTTCCATCGAGGCGCTGTGAGCGGTGTCAATTCGTAACTGCGCCGCGTGACGCTGACGAAACCGAGTCCGCGTACTTGCGAAACACCCCTCGCGCGTAACGCGGCACGGGCGCTCGCCAGCGCTCCAGCCGCGCGTCGATCTCGCTTTGCGGCACATCGACGGAGAGCGTGCGATTTGGGATGTCGAAGGTGATCGTCTCGCCTTCGCGAATTGCAGCGATCGGGCCGCCGACCGCTGCCTCGGGCGCAACATGACCTGCCATCAAGCCGCGGGTTGCGCCGGAAAAACGTCCGTCGGTCAGCAGCGCAACGGTTTCGCTCAGCTCCGGAATCCCCGCGATGGCTGCTGTCACCGAGAGCATCTCCTGCATGCCCGGGCCGCCGCGCGGGCCTTCGTAGCGGATGACGACGACATCGTTCGGCCGGATGTGTCCGTGCTCGACGGCGGCAAAGGCCTCGGGCTCGGACTCAAACACCCGTGCCGGCCCGGAGTGCGTGAGCCGTTTGTGCCCCGCGACCTTGATGACGCAACCCTCGGGCGCGATGTTGCCCTTGAGAATCACAAGGCCGCCTGTGGGCTTGATCGCCTGCGCGATGGGAAAGATCACCTGCTGCCCCGCGCTCTCCTCTGCCAGCGCGGCTTCTTCGGCTAGTGTGCGACCCGTGACGTTCGGTGCGTCGCCGGCGATCAGCCCGCCTTCGAGCAGCCGCTTCGCGAGCAGCCGCGAGCCACCTGCCGCCTGGTAATCTTTCGCGACATACTTGCCGCCCGGCTTTAAGTCGCAGAGCAGCGGGGTGCGCGAAGAGATGCGGTCGAAGTCGTCCATGGTAAGCTCCAGGCCCATTTCATGCGCGATCGCGAGGAAGTGCAGCACCGCATTGGTCGAGCCGCCCGAAGCCGCGACGCTGGCAATCGCGTTCTCAAGCGAGACGCGTGTGATGAGCTGCGAGGGCTTCACGCCGTTTCTCGCTGCCTGCATGACCAGCTGCCCCGCCTCGCGCGATGCCTCGAGTTTCGCCGGCAGGAACGCCGGAACACCTGAAAGTCCGAGCGGCGAAATGCCGAGAAATTCGCACGCCATCGCCATCGTGTTGGCTGTGAACTGCCCACCGCATGCGCCCGCGCCCGGGCACGCGTTTGCTTCGACCGCTTCGAGCCCCGCGTCGTCAAGCCGTCCAGCGGCGTGCGAGCCGATCGCCTCGAACACATCCTGCACCGTGAGATCGCGGCCATCGAGACGCCCCGGCGCGATCGAACCGCCGTAGAGCATCAGTGACGGAATGTCGAGCCGCGCCAGCGCCATCACTGTGCCCGGCATGTTTTTGTCGCAGCCCGCAATGGCGACCAGTCCGTCGAACAGGTTGCCGCGCGCGACTAACTCGACAGAGTCGGCGATTACCTCGCGGG
>CAXTSA010000381.1:0-3120 GCA_964246755.1 uncultured Acidobacteriaceae bacterium | reverse complement strand
CTACACTTAGGCATCCCAGGGATTGACAACCGTCAGGTCCAGGGCGGTAAAGTCCCTCATGTTGCGCGTGACCAGGGTGATGCCGTGTTCCAAAACGGTTGCAGCGATCAAGCCGTCGTGATGTTCAAAGGCTTGCCGGTAAGTTGCTTTTGGCCGTCCAGCGCGCCCCACCTCTCGGCGATGGCTTGCGCGATTGGAAGGATGCGACGCTTAAATCGTAGCGGAACTTCGGTCTCGATAAAGCGCTCCAATCGCGTCCGCCGCGGTCCCGGCGAGATCAGGGTTATGCCTCTGCGGAGCTCCCCGAGTGTGACGACGCAAGAAACTGAGCATTCTTGCTGCTTTGAGTTTCCAGCCAGCCGACAACCTTTGCCTCGGGAGCAGGCCGCAGCATTCCGATGGTGTATTGGTGTCGAGAAGAAACCCGCTCATGCCAGATCGAGCGGCCAACTGGTTGACGGAGTTCAGCGGAATAGGACATCCACTTCCTCCTCGGACAACAAGCTGCGAACCGGCTCGAGCAGCTCGACGAAGCTCTGAGTCTTCGGCTCTAAAGACCAGGTAGCCGCTGGCCCATCCAGAGCGCCGAGAGCTTTTGTCAGCAGCTCATCAAAGTTGCGGAAAGCTCCGGTCGCCATCCGCTGCCGGATCGCGGCTTCGAGTTCTGGTTGATGAATTTCGATGCTCGTGGCAGGTGCTCCGCGCTGCGGTGGTCCAGTTTTTAGTGTAGGGCGGTTCCCGCGCAAGGCCAAGCGGGATGATAGGCCGCGCGCTCAGGGGAGCCCTGCCAGTCAAAGTTGCTTCAGTGTCGCGGCTTTAAGGTCATAAGCGAAGCCAGTAATTGAACCGTCGCGTATTCGCTGAACAGCCTCATCTATAGCTGGCAAAGGGACAACAAACCACTCACGAGGCTGCACGGGTCTTCCAAAGCGATCCTTGATGCTCATCTGCAACTGAGCCGCGCCGAACAGCTTATGGAACGTCTGTTCCAGCTTGAAGCGCTTCACATTTGCGAGCGTCCAGGTCGCAACCACCTCCACAGGCGCCAGCAGGTAGGTCGGGTCGTGTTCAGCATCAGTGATCCGATCCTCCACGCGACCGTTGGTGACCCCAATCTTATGAAGCACGTCGTGAACAGCAACGATTTCCGGCTGCTTCGACAAGCTGCGCAAAACGTAGATCGTCCCGCTGCCGGTGTCTTCCGGTTCGAGCGTGCTGCCAAAAAGCGGTCCCATGTTGCCCTGGGTGATTCGCCGACCTTGTTCATCCTTGTAAAGCGCACGCTGCAGGGAGCGCCGCAGCAGATTGCTCTCTAAGCCGTTCGCGTAGATCACACGCAAGCGCGCATCACTCTCACCATTCGGCGCTTTGATGGGCTCTCCCATAGCGGCAACGTAGACGAGCTGCCCCGCAAGGATGAAAAAGTCCCCCTCCGCAATCGTCGCGTTCCCCTCTACCTCTTGCGCGAATCGCCGCGCCTCGCGACGCCCAGCCTGCAAGTCGCTCTGAGCCTGGTCAAAAAGTGGTCTGAATAGATCGAAATCTCTGCACGGTGTGCGGTCCGCAACCTGTTCCGGCGTATCGCGGCGCGCATCCGGGGATCGCACATGACGCAGCACGCTGATATCGTCAGCCTGGGGTGTTCCCTCTTCCAGTTCCGCAAGGAGCGCTTCTTCATCCAGCAGGTCCGGCATTTCTGTTTTCGCGACCCCGAGCAGGCCGTAGCTGTCCAACGGAGTCAACAGCGTAAGCTCATTCGTTGGCATCTTAAGCAGCTGGTCAAGCCGCACAGCGTAAATGCGCTCGAAGATGTCACGCTTGTCCCCGTGCTGCGGTGCGCGACCATGCGTTTCGCGAAAGCGAACGATGTCTTCAAAACCGGCCAACAGGCGTTCCTCGCGTGCCGTGTGGCCGCCGAGCTTCGGCTGCTCCAGCGTTTCGCCAAGTTCGTCGAGCAGTTCATCGCCGGTTAGGTCTTCAATGCGCTTCATGCGCGCTGCTCCATCGCGCTCTGTTGCTCCTGTAGATGTCGCTTGTAGGCCGCCACGCCTTCGGCCATCTTCTTCTCCCAGGGGTCTTGCGCAGTGATGGACGGTGCGTGCCCGCGCTCCCGTTTGAAGGCAACGGCGCGCTGGGCAAATTGCCGCGCTTCATCAAACGGCATGTTTACTTTGCGCGCCGCGATCTTTTCCTGCATCTGGCGCAGCGTTTCGGCATTCATGCTGCGGGCCAGCACGGTATAGGCTTCCCCGAAGGGATTGATCGAGTCGATGAGGTCCACGCTCAGGTCGCGCACGCTCAGCACGAATCTACGAACACCTTCGATAATGCCCAGATTGGCCTGTACTCTGTCATTTTGCTTTTGCCCCTGCTGCACCAGGTTCAACGCGGCTACCGCGCGCTGCCGCACGGCCTCCACATCGTCTTCGCTCAACTCCGGGTATCGGTCGCGCACGATCTTGCCCACCGCAATCTGCGTTGTCTCCTGCGGAATGGTGTTTTCCGCATCGAAAAGGCCCCGGCTTACCGCCTCTTTATTCTGGACAAATGCAGCCACCACCTCGTTCAGGTCTTCGCGGCAGATGCGGGCCGCCTCAGGGCTCATGGGCTGCTTAAGCCCGTGAATTCCCACGTGTATCTGACCCGTGCTCTCGTCCACACCCAGATTCGGCCTGTCTTCCTGGTAGCCATCCGGCCCATACGTAAAGCCGGGCTGTGGCCCAGCATTCTTCGGAGTGAAATCGAAACGTGGAGCGAGCACTTGCTCCATCAGCAAGCTGGCGGCGATGGCCTTCAGCGTGTCATTCACCGCATCCACCACGGCAGATTGGTCAGCCAGCGGCTCGGCGATCAGGTTGGTAAAACGCGCCCTCTCCTTGCCGGGTGCATCGCGGGTCACGCGGCCAATAATCTGCACAATCTCCGTCAGGCTGCTGCGGTAGCCCACGGTCAGTGCGTGCTCGCACCAAATCCAGTCAAAGCCTTCCTTCGCCATGCCCAGAGCGATGATCACGTCCACGTGATCGCGGTCGTTGCGGTGCGCCGGGTCGCGCAGCGCGGCCAGCACCTCGCTGCGCCGGTTGCCCTCCGTATCGTCGACCAGGTCGGCCACCTTCAACA
>CAXTSA010000380.1:1486-3129 GCA_964246755.1 uncultured Acidobacteriaceae bacterium | reverse complement strand
ACCTGGCCGACGTAGGCGGTGCCGACTCCGCGGACCGTGTGGCACGCGGAGAACCGCTACGCCGGACGCAGCGACATCGCGCTCAGCCCGAAAGGCTACGCGCAGGCACAACAGCTCGCGCAGTGGGCCGCGTCCGCCGGGCTCACCTCTGTCTGGAGCTCCCCGCTCTCCCGGGCTCGCCTCACCGCCGCCCCGTGCGCCAGGGCCGCAAAGCTCCCGCTCGGGCTCGACGAGCGCCTCATCGAACTCGACTTCGGAGAAGGCGAAGGCCTCACCGACGCGGAAATGCACGCGCGATTCCCTCGCGAGCGCGCCGCGTTTCTCCTCGACCCGGCCGCGAACCCCCTGCCCGGCGGCGAAGCGCCCGAGCTTGCAGCCGAGCGCGGTCTCCAGGCGCTCCGGTCCATCGCCGAAGCAGGCGCCAGGCCGACAGGCCGCGCAAGCCGCACCCTGATCGTCGCCCACAACACCCTGTTTCGCCTCCTGCTCTGCCGCCTGCTCGGCATCCCGCTCGCGCGCTACCGATCGGCTTTCCCGCACTTCAAAAACAGCACCCTGACCGAAATCGAGCTCTCGCCGGAAGGCGCGGGCCTGCTTTCCTTCAATGTCCCGCTTCCTACATGAAGCGCTGTCTTGGCGCGGTTTTCACGCTCCATTTCCCCAACTCCGTTTCCCAGCTCCAGGTCTATCGTGTCCTTTCAAGGTGTCATCCTGAGCTATAGGGTTATGTCCCAGAAGCGAAGAAACTGCTTTCCGACCTGCATCGCGCTCAAGCCCAACAAAAAAGCCACGAGGCCCACCCCCATGCCACAGCCAAAACTTCTCGTCATCGGCGACCACTTCATCCTCCCCAGCCTCATGCGCGCCAAGCTGGGTGAAACAGCCGACCGCTTCGAGGTCATCGAAGCCTCCACCCCATTCCCGCTCGAGCCCTTCCGCGACATCGCGGAAGTCCGCGAAGCCTCCGGCTCCGAAGAGCAGATGATCGACGCCCTCCAGGGTGTCTCCATCTGCATCGCCCACCACGCCCCGCTTACCGAGCGCATCATGCAGCACACCCCCGACCTCAAGCTCTTCATCGTCTGCCGCGGCGGCCCGGTCAACGTCAACGTCCCGGCCGCGACCGAGCACGGCATAGCCGTGGCCTACACCCCCGCGCGTAACGCCGCCGCGACAGCTGAGCACACTGTCGCCATGATGCTCGCCGCCCTGCGCGGCATTCCCGAGGCCGACGCCGCCATCCGCCGCGGCGAGTGGAAAGGCGACTACACCTGGGAGACCGCCGGTTTCGAGCTCGAAACCGCCACCGTCGGGCTCATCGGCTACGGCGCCATCGGCCGCCACGTGGCCCGTATCCTGCGCGGCTTCGGCGCCACCGTCCTCGTCTACGACCCCTTCGCGCAAATCCACGAGGCCGAAGGTGTCCAGCAAGCCTCGCTCGACGAGCTGCTCGGGCGCTCCAACCTCATCTCGCTCCACGCCCGCGAAACTCCGGACTCGCGCGGCATGGTCGGCAAACAGCAACTGGCCCAGTTACCAAAAGGCTCGGTCGTCGTCAACTGCGCCCGCGGCTCGCTGCTCGACTACGACGCCCTCGCCGAAGCGCTCGCCTCGGGCCACCTCTTCGCCGCCGCCGCCGACGT
>CAXTSA010000380.1:0-1476 GCA_964246755.1 uncultured Acidobacteriaceae bacterium | reverse complement strand
GCCCCTGCCCGCCGACTCGCCCCTGCTACGCCTGCCAAACTTCATCCTGACTCCCCACATCGCCGGAGGCACCCGCCAGGCCGCCGAAAAAGCCGCCACCATCGCCGCCGAGGAGCTCCGGCTCTACCTCGAAGGCAAACCCCTGCGCTACTGCGCCAACCCGCAGCTCCAATCCAACGCAGACCAAGAGGAGTAAGCCAACCAGGAGAAGCAAGGCGGCAAGCGAACGGTTGCGCTGCGAACTGGCGGCCAACGGCTCTCTCGGACAAATCTGCAAGCTCAACGCGACCATATCCAGATTCAGGAATCGGAAAACCCCTGTATTGTTTTCTTCTGCAGATTCACCATGGCAGGACTCAGTACGACATCGCCTCTCAAGAAAGTCATACTTGTGTTGCTAGGGGCCGCGATACCGATGTTGGCTTCCGCTCCAAAGTCAAAGCAGGTCGATGCCGTTTTCTACCTGCATCCTCATCCACTTGCAGGACAAACCTTGAGCGACATCACCTACCAGGTCATCTCGATTTACGGACCGGGGATCGAGGACAGCGTCGTGCAGATACCCGCCACGGGAACGTACACCTTCCTCCCCAGCGACTCTCCAGACGTATTCAAGTGGTCGGTCGGCGTCCGTATGGATGGGAAGATGGTGCTCAAAAATGCCGAGGGCGACTACCGTGATAGCGGCACCACCATGTGCTTCGGAGGCAAATGCACCTTCACCACGGACGCGAGCGGCCCTTTCTACAATCCGACGTTCTGGGGTTCCCCAAAGGGGGCATTGACGCCGGGCCGGACCTGGACCGTTGCACTCAATCAGCCTTGGGAGCTTGGCCCTCCGGGGACGCAAACCATTACCGTGGTGTCGAGTGACAAGCTAAACGGAATAGCCGTGCTCAAGCGCGAGGGTGAAGGTGTCGGCCCGTATGAAGGAAATCACGATTCGGTGCTGATCAAGAAGGATGGAAAGCCGTACAAGGTCGCCGCGAAATATGGCAGGGCACACTGGGTTGGTCAGGCCGTGTTCCAGCATGGTGTGGTCGTGAGCGACGAATTGCTCTGCAGCACGCCCGTTGAATTGTCCTCACTCGAAATCGGCACCATCCAGGCGCAGGAAAGGCAATATATGTCTGTGTTGCAACACCCTGGGCCAATCGCCAATTGACCGGCGGCTTGATACTGGAGTACACCCGTGACACGAGAAAGGTGAGCTCTGATTGTGTGTCTCAGGCAAGCGCCCTATAAACTAGCACCATGCAAGCGCTGCTCCTTTCCGAGTACCGCAAACTCGAGATTACCGACCTCCCCACCCCAACACTCGCCCCCGACGAAGTCCTGCTCCGCGTTGCCGCCTGCGGTATCTGCGGCAGCGACGTTCATGGCTACGACGGCTCCTCCGGCCGACGCATCCCGCCCATCGTCATGGGCCACGAAGCCGCCGGCATCGTCGAACCCATAGGCCCAGCCATTACCGAC
>CAXTSA010000379.1:0-3129 GCA_964246755.1 uncultured Acidobacteriaceae bacterium | reverse complement strand
AAGGACCGCATGGCGTTGACTTCCACGCCCGGGGGCGAGCAGATACTGCAGGCGATCCAGACGGCGATTTCGCTGCAGCGCACGGTCAGCGGCGAGGGCGACGCGGCGATTGCGCCGCTGCGCTTCGGCGAGGCCCAGAAGAACTTTCGGCTGCGCACGACCCCGATGCGCGACCAGGAAGGCCACATGCTGGGCGCGGTGACGGTGCTTGAGGATGTGACGGAACTGCAGGCGCTCGATCGCTTCAAGACGCGCTTTCTTTCCATTGCCTCCGGCAAGCTGCGCGATCCGCTTGAGAAGCTGCGGATCGCCATCCACGCGCTGGCGCGGGGCTACGCCGGCGAGCTCAAACCGCTGCAGGCCGATGTCGTGGACGGGGCGCAGACCCCGGCGCAGCGCCGCGACGACCTCTTGTCGGACCTCTTCGCGGTGGCCGAGCTCGACAGCGGCCGCCGCGGGCTGCGTCTGGAGCAGCTTCGGCCGATCGACCTCGTGCGCGAAGCACAGGCCAACGTCCGCGTCGCGGCAGCCGATCGCGGGCTCACCGTCGAGGTCGAAGCCTATGCCGACCTGCAGCGCGTCGAGGCCGACCGCCGCGCGCTCCGCTCCATCTTCGAGAACCTGCTGAGCAACGCGATTCGGAACACGCCCAGCGGCGGATACATCCGTCTGCTCGCGGAGGAAAGCAAAGGCGCGGTGCACTTCAGCGTGTCCGATACCGGCAGCGGTATCGAGCCGGAGCGCCTGAACATGATTTTCGGCCGCTTCAACTCGGGCTCGACCGAAGGAACGGGGCTGGGTTTAGCGCTGGTGCGGCGTCTGGTCGAGGCACAGGGAGGGCAGATCTCGGTTGAGAGCCGCGTGGGCGCGGGCACCACCTTCTCCTTCACGCTGCCGGCCGCGGCCCTTGCCGAAACGCGGCACCCGGTGGAGGTCGGTTAACGCCATGGCCGAGTCTGCTCCTCCCCTCCAACCGTCTGCGGAACCCGGGCGGCTGCGCGTCTATATCGGCGCGGCGCCCGGCGTGGGCAAAACCTACACCATGCTTGAGCACGCCCACGGGCTCAGGGCCGCGGGCGTCGATGTGATCCTGGGCTTTATCGAAGCCCACGGACGGGCGGAAACCGCTGCACTGGTTGGCGACCTTGAGATCGTTCCGCTGAAGAAAACCCACTATCGCTCCGTGACGCTCGAGGAGATGGACCTCCAGGCGATCCTGAAGCGGCGGCCCCACACGGTCATCGTCGACGAGCTGCCGCACACCAACGTACCGGGCTCGCGCAACCGCAAGCGGTACGAGGACGTACTCGAGCTGCTGGACGCGGGCATCCACGTCGAAACCGCGGTCAACGTGCAGCACCTCGAAACGCTGAACGACGCAGTCGCGCGCTCGGCCAAGGTGACGATTCGCGAAACGATTCCAGATAGCTTTTTACGGCGGGCCGACGAGGTGGTCAATGTCGACATCCCGATCGACGAGCTGCGGCACCGCCTGCGCGAGGGCAAGATCTACAAGCCGGAGCGGGTGGAGCAGGCGCTGGCCAACTTCTTCCGCAAGGGCAACCTCACCATGCTGCGCGAGCTCGCGCTGCGCACCACTGCGGAGCAGGTCAGCGTGGCAGCGGCGGAGTACCGTCGCGCGCAGGGCCTCGAGCAGGCGCCCGTTCCCGAGAAGGTAATGGTGTGCCTGTCGCACCGGCCCGGCACCGAGCGGCTCATCCGCAACGGCGCGCGCATCGCCGGGCGCCTCGCGACCAACTGGTATGCCGTGTACGTGCAGGGCGCGCGCGGCCACCGGCCGGATACGGGCGACCCCCAATCGGCCGAGCGGCTGGAGGAGTATCGCAGGCTGGCCAAGAGCCTGGGCGCCCAGGTGGTCACGCTTGAAGAGAAGGACGTGGGCAAGGCGCTCATCGCATTCGCCAAGCGGGAGTCGATCTCGCACGTAGTCTTCGGCCAGGCTTCCCGCTCGCGTCTCGACCTGCTGCTGCGCGGCTCCGTCACCAACGACTTCCTGAACGAAATGCGGGACACCACGGTGCAGGTGGTGCCAATGAGCAAAGGCCGGCGCTAGAGCATTTTCACAGTAGGTGCGAGGTAAGGCGCTGCACTCCCCGCAGCTTTTCCGTCAAGAAAAGCTGCATCTCGCAGATACCGGGTGCCCCACAGTCACTGTGAAAATCCTTTAGGGAACCGAACCCCGGCGAACGCCGGGCTCACACGGCTATGGTAGTTTTAAATCTGGCCCGGATGTGAGCTCGTAGCTCAGTTGGTAGAGCAATGCACTTTTAATGCATGGGTCCTGGGTTCGAGCCCCAGCGAGCTCACCACGAAAGCCATCAAGCCTCAGCCACTCCTTCCCGAGTGGCTGTTTTTGTTCGGTGCCTATGCTTTACACATTTGCTCAGAGCAGGTCGAGGCTCAACGCAGACGCACCGTCGCCCCCTTGAACCACCCCTGGCACACTGTGCCGCTGACGCGAATACCCGCCATGCTCCTGGCTTCGAACCCGGTCCGGAACGTATCGCCGCTGCTGCAAGCGAGCGGGTGGACGCCGGTGATTCGTACCTCCGTGTAGCCGAACTCCGTAAGAATGCGCCGCGAAGTCGAAGGCCGGGGCATCCGGTGAAGATCCTCGACCGCAAACGCCACCGCAAGGACGCCAAGCATCGTGATCAAGACCACCGCCGTCCCGATGGGGCCGGCCAAAAGCGTCCTGCGGCTGTCGGGCAAAGCAGCTATCTCCGCGTAAAGTGGACCGCCGGCACAGCGCGCAGCCGCTCCGCCGCGCCCTCGGCCGTGATGTCGCGCTGCGGCATGCCCAGCATCTCAAAGCCAACCATGAACTTCTTCACCGTGGCTGAGCGCAGCAGCGGCGGGTAAAAGTGCGCGTGCCACCCGAAGCCCGGGTGCTCGGCGCCGTCGCAGGGCGCGCCGTGGAAGCCCATGGTATACGGAAAGCTGGTCTCGAACAGGTTGTCGTAGCGCACCGTGACCTGCCCGAGGATGTCGGCCAGGCCCGTGCGCTGGGCCGGCGAGAAGCCGCCCAGGCTGCTGACTGGCTCGCGCGGCAGGATCAGCGTTTCAAACGGCCACACCGCCCACCAGGGCACAACCGCGAGAAAGGCC
>CAXTSA010000378.1:1724-3152 GCA_964246755.1 uncultured Acidobacteriaceae bacterium | reverse complement strand
GTCGCCGCCGCCGCGGATGTGTGCGTAGGCGAGTACGAAGCCGCGGTCGAGCAGACTTAAGCGGTTGGAATTGAAGCCGAGCGGCAGGGCGTAGCCGTAAGACCCGTAGCCGTACACATGCAAAGGTCCTCGCCCGGAGACCCGCATGTCGCGCCGGTAGACGAGCGAGACCGGAACCAGCGTACCGTCGGGGGCGGTCCCGGCGATGCGCTCGGAAGCATAGAGCCCTCGGTCGAACCCGCCCGGTACCTCCTGCTCTTTTTTCAACTCACTCGAGCCCGTGCGTATGTCGTAGTCGAACACGGAAGCCGGCGTGACCAGCGATGTGTAGCTGTAGCGGAGCAGGTCGGTCTGGAACTCGCGGTTACCGCTCAGGTGCACGCTGTAGGCGGGCTCCGGGAAGCGGATCTCGGCCTCGCGCGCAATCTCCGGGCCTTCGTCGGCGAAATATAGCACGCGCAGGTGCTCGAGTCCGCTGTGGCGCTCGCTCGCGACGGCGAACGTGGCGAACAGACTCACGTCTTCCAGCATCACGTCATCGCGGTGCGCGATGAGCTCTGTCCAACGATCTATACCCGGCGTTGTTACGGGGACCGTCACGAGCCGGAAGTTGCGTCCGCGGTCGTTGGCGCGGATATAAAGCAGTCCGTTGCGGTGGTCAGGGTAGTACTCGATGTTTTCGCGGCGAGGGGCGATGAGAGTGAGCTCGGATGCCGGCGAGTCGGCGCGCAGTATGCGAGCCTCACTCGCGGTATGACTGCCGCTTTCAATGATGATGTAGGCGCCGTCACGGGTGCGTCCGACGCCCAGGTTAAACCGCTCGTCCTCTTCTTCAAAGACCAGCACATCTTCTGAATTTGGAGTTCCGAGTGCATGGCGAAAGAGCTGGTACTGCCGCTTCTGCTCCTCGTCTTCGACCGTGTAGAACAAAGTACGATTGTCCGCCGCCCACACGATCGACCCGACGCGCTCCACGCGCTCCGGCAGCAGCTCGCCTGTGCGCAGGTTCTTTACATACAACGTGTACTGGCGAAAGCCCGTTGTGTCGGTCGAGTAGGCGAGCAGGTTGCCGTCGTCCGAGACGTCCATGCTGCCGACAGCCATGTAGTTTTGTCCTTGGGCGAGCACTTCCACGTCCAGGATGATCTCTTCCGAAGAGGCCTCAAACGTTTCGCGGCCGCCGTGCTTGCGGCAATATACCGGATACTGCGAGCCCTCGGTCGTCCGCGCGTAGTACCAGTACGCACCGTCCTGCGTTGGCACGCTCACGTCGGTCTGCTTGATATGCGAGAGCAGTTCGGCGTAGAGAGTTTCCTGCAAAGGCTCGGTGGGCGCCATGGCCGCGTCGGTGTAGCCGTTTTCGGCATGGAGATACGCAAGAACCTCTTCGCTCTCTTTGTTCCGGAGCCAGCCGTAGTCGTCGTGGAG
>CAXTSA010000378.1:0-1714 GCA_964246755.1 uncultured Acidobacteriaceae bacterium | reverse complement strand
TGGGTGTGGCCGTGCAGGCTGGTCGTGTGCGGGTCCTTGCGGGCGACGGGAGTGCTCATATCACTAAAGGATACTGCGCGGGAGAATCCCGGCTGCAGATGCTGCATTGAGGCTGCATTCGTGTGCCGAAGCGACGTTTGCGAGTTGGGGCAACACAATCGTCCGATTTGGCGCCTTAGTAGAGGTGGCTGCGGATCGTGACGAAGCAGCTTTGGAGGAACCGATGATCAAGCGAATGTGTACGGTAGCGAAACCCGGAGTGCTGGGAGTGGTTTTGGCGTTGGGAGCGGGAGTCGCAATAAGCCAGGCTGGCGGCGGATCAACAGGCTCAGCTACGCAGCAACCTTCCACTGGGGCGAATACACCGGGTGGCATGAACTCGCCAAATAGCATGAACCAGCCAGGCGGAATGAACTCCAACATGTCGGGAATGAACAGCCAGGCATCCATGCAGGACAAAACCTTCCTGAAGAAGGCGACGCAAGGCAGCAACTTTGAGATCCAGACGGCGCAGCTCGCTTTACAGAAGAGCAGCAGCGACGATGTGAAGCAGTTCGCCCTGCAGATGATTGACGATCACACCAAGCTGAACGAGCAGATGAAGCCGGTAGCGTCGCAGGCTGGCGTCGAGCCCCCGACAGGGCTGTCGAAAAAAGACGAAAAGCTCTATAACCAGCTCAAGACGATGAGCGGCAACGCGTTTGATAAAATGTATATCCAGACGATGGTGGCCGATCACAAAGAAGACTTGAAGGAGTTTAAGAACGAAGCCAGCAATGGCCAGCTGCCGGATGAAAAGAGCGCCGCAAGCCAGGGTGCTCAGGTAGTGGACATGCATCTACAGAAAGCCCAGCAGCTCGCGAAAACGCACCAGATTTCTCAGCCGAGCAGTGGATTGGCCGCGACCAGCAACTCTTAAGCAAAGCTGACGAGGTGATTGGTTATACGAGCGCCCGCTGAGCAAGCGGGCGTTTTCGTGTTTGAGGCGATTCCGTATTCCGTACAATCGAGGTTGCATGCATCGTCTCAGGCTCATTCTAGTCATCGAAATACTGCTGCTGTTGCCGGCGTCCGCCCGGATCGAGGCCCAGGCGGTCAAAGATTTGCCGCGTCCCACCGACTACGTCAGCGATAACGCGCATGTACTCTCTGTCGAAACGACGCAGCACATCGATGCGCTGTGCGGCGCGCTGGAGCGGCAGGCGCATGCACAAATGGCTGTCGTTACAGTAGGAAACACGGACGGCTTGCCTATCGCCGACTACGCGGTGCAGTTGGAGGACGCGTGGAAGGTCGGTGCGAAGGGTTCGGACCGCGGAGTGATTGTGCTGGTTTCCACCGGCGACCGGAAGTGGTTTATTTCGACCGGGTACGGACTGGAAGGCGTAATCACGGACGAGAAGGCCGGAATGATAGGCCGGCAGATGCAGCAGTACCTGCGCGTGAGTCAGAACGACGAAGGGCTGACGACTGCGGCCGAGCAGGTAGCTGGCCTGGTTGCGCAGGATGCGGGAGTGACGCTGCGAGTGCAGCGCGCTCAGCTCGGGCCCGTAAATCGGGGCGCTCGTCTTGGTCCGGGGCAGTTGGCGATCGTCGCCGGGGTTTTCGTGCTGTTGCTCATCCTAGCCGCACGCACAGGGATGCTGCCTTTTTTGCTGGGTATGTTCCTGGGCGGAGGCTTTGGCGGCGGTGGCGGCAGGGGGCGGGACGATGA
>CAXTSA010000377.1:0-3172 GCA_964246755.1 uncultured Acidobacteriaceae bacterium | reverse complement strand
GGATGGGCTCATCCTGAAGCCCGTATAGCATTTTGCGGCACAAGTAGTTGGCGCGACCTTTCATGTAGCAGGCTTTGAGAGGGCCCAGAATGGACTCGAGAAACGGGATGTCCTTGAAGAAAAGCTGTTCCTGCAGGTTCTTGGTGCCGGTCGAGACGATGACGCGCATGCCGGAGCGCAGTGCAGGCAGCAGGTAGGCGAGCGTCTTGCCGGTACCGGTGCCTGCTTCGGCGATGAGGTGCTGTTTCGTCGTGATGGCGCGCTCGACGGCCTGGGAGAGCTCCAGTTGGCCGCGGCGGAACTCGTAAGGCAGCGAGGATTGCGCGAGCAGTCCGCCGGGCGAGAAGAAGCTCTGCAGCGAGGGCAGTTTTTTGCTGGACGTGCTGCTAGCGGATTGAGTGGGCGCGATTGGAGGCACGGCGAGTAGGGGAAGGCGAAAACTGTTCCTATAATAGAGGTTTGCCCGTTCTTCGCCTCCTTTGCGCGCCGGGCCGGAGGCACTTTCGTCATGCCCAAGAAACAGCATCGTCGCCCCAATCCGCTGCCGCACACTGCTGACGCCCTCGGCATGCCGCTGATCGCCATTTGCGGCCGGCCCAATGTCGGCAAGTCGACCCTGTTCAACCGCCTGACGGGGACGCGCCGATCGATTGTTGGCGATGAGCCGGGGATTACGCGCGACCGCATCTACGGCGAGGTGCACTGGGCCGGGCGCGTGGCGCGAGTGGTCGACACGGGCGGCATTGTGCCGGATGACGAGGCGCTGATCCCCTCCGAGATATTCAACCAGGCGCGGACTGCTTTCGAAGAGGCTTCGGCGATTGTGATGGTAGTCGATGGACGGACGGAGCTTGCCTCGCCCGACATGGACCTGGCGCAGTTGCTGCGACGACTGAACAAGCCCATGTTCCTGGCGGTCAACAAGATCGACACGCCGCAACTGGATGCTGCGGCGGAAAACCTGCGCCAGCTCGGAATTCCGAACCTGACGGCGATTTCGGCCGAGCATGGCCACAATATCGGCGATCTGCTGGACGAGGTATTCGCGGTACTGCCGCATGCGCCGCTTGAGGCGGAAGAGCCGGAAGTGTACGTGGATGAGCCGGAGGAGACCGACGACGCCGAGATCCCCGCGCCGCATCGTACGCACGGCGAGTACGAGCAGCGCGAAACGCGGGTCGCGATTATCGGGCGCCCAAATGTCGGCAAGTCTACACTGCTGAACGCGCTCACCGGGACCGCGCGGGCGATCGTTTCACCAATTGCCGGCACCACGCGCGATGCCGTCGATGAGGTGCTGGAGTACAACGGGAAGCAATTGCGGATCATCGACACCGCGGGGATCCGGCGCAAGGGCAAGACCAATTTAATGGCCGAGAAGCTATCGGTGGTGATGGCGCGGCGGCACCTGGAAGCGGCCGACGTTTCGCTGCTGCTGATCGACGCGGTGGAGGGCGTGACCGGGTCGGACGCGACGATAGGCGGCTACGCGCACGAGAGCGGGCGGTCGGTCGTCATCGTGGTGAACAAGTGGGACCTGGTGACGACCGCGCGCACGGACGGCAAGCCGCATGCCGATCGCAAGGTGTACGAGGAGCAGGTGCGCGACACGCTCAAGTACCTGGAGTATGCGCCGATGGTGTTTATCTCGGCGTCGGAGGGCAAAGGCGTTCACCGCGTGCTGGAGGCGATCGAACGCGTGGCGGCGGAACGGCGCAAGCGCATTACGACCGGGCAGATGAACCGGTTTCTCGAAAAGGTGGACTTTGAGCGCGCGACCGTGCCGATGAACAAGCGTCTGCGGATCTTCTACATGACGCAGGCCGGGGTGGCGCCGCCCACGTTCATCCTGTTCACCAACCGCGATGTGGACCTGCACTTCTCGTACCAGCGATTCCTGACGAACCAGATTCGCGAGGCGTTCGGGTTTGAGGGCTCGCCGATCTGGTTCAAGGTGCGAGCGCGCAACGCGGAAGACAAGAAAGACTGATGCGCAAGCGGGACAAACTCGATGAGGAGAGCGTGCAGGCAATCGGGCGGGCGTTATCGGACCCGAGCCGCTACATGATCCTGAAGCAGCTTGCCCTGTGCGAGATGCAGATGCCGTGCTCGGCGGTGCGGGCGTGCGTGGAATTAACGCCCGCGACACTCTCCCACCACATGAAAGAGCTACGGGTGGCGGGCCTGATCGAAGAGAAACGTGAAGGACGCAACGTGAGTTACGTGCTGTGTCGCGACGTACTTGAGGCGTATATGGACCGTTTGCGCGGCGACTTCTTTTAGCGACAGGCTAAGGCAGGGCAACGGTTTTCCACAGAGAAGAACTGCATCCTTGCAGCCCGCTGCTCACTCTATTCGATGGTTGTCAATGTATCAAAGCATTGACGCGAGACGAGGAGCTCAAAATGGCAAAGCTGACAGGCAAGGTAGCGGTAGTAACGGGTGCGTCGAAGGGGATCGGTGTAGGAATCGCGAAAGCGCTTGGGGCCGAGGGTGCGTCGGTTGTTGTGAATTACGCTTCGGACAAGGCGGGCGCGGAGAAGACTGTGCAGGCGATTACCGACGCGGGCGGCAAGGCAGTCGCGGTGCAGGGCAGCGTGGACAAGGCTGCGGATGTGGAACGGCTTTTCGCGGAAACGGAAAAGGCGTTTGGGCCGGCGGACGTGCTGGTGAACAACGCAGGAGTTTATGGCTTCGCACCGCTTGAAGCGATCACGGAAGAGCAGTTCCACAGGCAATTCAATATCAACGTGTTGGGCGTTTTGCTTGCCTCGCAGGCGGCGGCGCGGCACTTTGGCGAGCGCGGCGGCAGCATCATCAACATCGGCTCCATCGTCTCCGAGAGTCAGAACCCGGGGGCGACTGTGTATTCGGCAACCAAGGGCGCGCTGGACACGATTACGAGCGTACTGGCAAAGGAGCTGGGGCCGAAGAAGATCCGGGTCAACAGCGTGAACCCCGGCTTTACCTCGACCGAGGGCAATGCTGCGATGCGCGGGGGCGACATGGAAAAGGGCGCAATCGCGCAAACGCCGCTCGGGCGGCTGGGGGAGCCGGACGACATCGCCGATGTGGTCACGTTCTTTGCCTCGGAAGACGCGCGCTGGATCACCGGCGAGAAGATTCGCGTCGCGGGCGGGCTTCGTTAAAACGTTCCAGCGGCAACATGCAA